>NZ_SAYM01000010.1:0-86035 GCF_004023655.1 Apibacter sp. HY039
GGGTAGGCATTCTTATCTCCGAAGGCTTCGGCATAACAGCTGATCATAAATTCATCATGGTCGGCCATGCGCTGGTGGATATCCAGGGTAAAATGGCTGTCTTTCAGTACGTCCTGCCCGCCTATCTGGATCGTTGCATACACGATATGGGAGTTCTGCAGCTGGGAGGCTATGTCTCCTCCGTATTTGGCATAGTATTTACTGGCCTCTTCCCTGAGTTCTTTTTCCAGAACTTCGGGAGGAGTGACCGTAAAGTTATTTAAGGGTTTGAATAGTTCACTATCGGGTATATCGGAATATTTCTGGCTAAGGGTGGAAAGTCCCTGCTGTATTTCCGAAGCGGCGGATTGGGCTTGGGAATAAGCCTCTTGGGCTTGTTGGGCGGCTTCGGATAAAGGAGCGGTGGCTTCGGTAAGTTTCTGGTTTACCTTATCGGTGACTCCGCTGGCATCGGCTGCATTTTTGGCCAATTCGGATGCCTTAGGAGCCTGGAAGGAGTTTTTGTCCATCTGACTCATAACTAAATGATTTAAATTTATTGATTAATTAATAAAAAATATATATCGGGTAAAAATACTAATAAATTTTATACGATAACCTAAATTAAGATTATTTTATATTTTTTTTCACGAAAATAGTTGGAGATTAGGGACTTAAACTATAAATATTCAGCAAATGCTAGTCTATTTTTTTAATGAATAAGAGCTTTATTATATAATTGTGTATACAAAGGAAGGATTTTCGTTTTATCAAATAATAATGCTTCTTCTTTTGCTTGTTTTTTAAAAAGTTCCAGTAAAGAAGGCTGAGATAAAAGTTTAATGGCATTTTGTGCCATAGCCTCCACATCACCGACCGGGGAGACAAATCCCGAAAATCCATCCCGGTTTACTTCTTTAATTCCTCCGGCATTGCTGGAAATTACGGGAATTCCACAGGCCATAGCCTCCAGGGCAGCCAGACCGAAACTTTCCTGTTCGGAAGGAAGAAGAAATAAATCGGCAAGTTGTAAAACCGACTGTACATCCAGCATTTTTCCAAATGTTTTTACTTTATCTCCCAGCTGATACTCATGGGTATAGTGTTCAATGGTTTCTGCCTCCGGACCTTCACCAACAATAAGTAACCGGGATTTAACCTGTTTTTGGACAAGATTAAAAATTTTCATAACATCATCTATTCGTTTGACTGAACGAAGATTGGAGACATGAATTAAAAGTTTTTCATCTTCTGCTACAAAATTTTTACGGGTACAGGGTAAAACAGGAGCTACCAGCTGGTTGTCTATAAAATTGGGTATAACTTCAATTTCTTTACGTATTTTGAAAACCTCATAAGTATCTTGCTTCAGGCTTTCGGATACTGCTGTTATATAATCGGACTGATTAATGGAAAATTCCACAGCCGATTTATAAATCGGGTGTTTTCCTACCAGAGTGATATCGGTTCCGTGCAGTGTGGTGATCACAGGCAGGCGGATGCCTTCTTCTTTTAGTATCTGTTTGGCAAAGTAGGCGGCGTAGGCATGAGGGATAGCATAGTGAACATGAAGCAAATCCAGACCGTAGGTTTCCACGATATTAACTATGATAGTGGAAAGAGCCAGTGAAAAAGGCTGATATTCGAAAAGCGGATAGGGCTTGACATGTACCTGATGAAAATAGATATTGGGCAGGGTAATATCCAGCTTTGCAGGTAAACTGTAACTGATAAAATGAGCCTCGTGTCCCTGCGCTGCCATTTCCATGCCGAGCTGGGTTGCTACAATTCCACTACCGCCGAATGTCGGGTAACAGACAATACCTATTTTCATATATCAATTATTGTAAAAAGTTCAGTAAATCGTAATAGTTTTCTGCATTAATTCCGTGTCCCTGTTCGTATTCATGGTACTCAAAATCTAAATCCAGTTCTTCGCAGATAGGCTTAAACTGTCTTGCCCACTGAATAGGAATGACAGGATCTTCTTTTCCATGAGATATAAAGAATTCCAGCTGGGAAAAATCTGTTCCCATATCAATATCTTTTAATAACTCCGGATCAGGGTACCCGCTTAAACAAAGAATCTTTTTAAAGGTTTGAGGATGGTGCAGGGCCAGAGAAAAGGATAAAATAGCCCCCTGGCTGAACCCTAACAGTGTGATTGAGTTTTTATCAAAAGGAAACTTTTCATGAATCTGAGTAATAAATTGGATGATTATTTCTTGAGATTCAACCGCCTGTTGAACATCCGTCATTCGGGCACCTCCTGAAAAATCCAAATCGTACCATGAAAATCCTCCCATCGGGGTTTCCCTTACAGCTCTAAGGCTTATGACGTATGCATCATCCGGCAATTCCTCTGCAAAACTGAACAAATCCTGCTCATTGCTTCCATAGCCGTGTAATAATAAGATTAATGAAGGAGTTTCCGTAGCCGATTTAGGTTCTCTGAGTAAATAATGTACCATACCTGTATAATATTCTTTAACAACAAATGTACTTATTTTTAAGAAACTCTCCGTATATAATATTTGACAGCAGATAAAATCCGAGGATAAAAATTGGGATAAGGCATTAATTTTGCAGTGTAAGCTGTGGGTTTAAAAAGAATGATACAACCATGAATAATCGTAAAGAAACATCTAAAAAAGAAGTGGTTTTGATAGGGGCAGGAATTATGAGTGCTACCTTAAGCATGATGCTGAAACAACTGGATCCGGAAATACATATAAAAGTCTATGAAATGCTGGATGAAATGGCAGATGAAAGTTCCTCAGCCATGAATAATGCAGGAACCGGACATTCCGGTTTTTGTGAGCTTAATTATACTCCGGAACTTGCCGATGGTACTATTGATATAAGTAAAGCCGTTTATGTGGCCTCCCAGTTTGAACTGTCCAAGGAGTTCTGGAGCTATCTGGTTGAGCATGGCTATATATCTTCACCTGACAATTTTATACATACCACTCCGCATTATAGTTTTGTAACCGGAGAAAAAGATATAAATTTTTTAAGAAAGAGGTACGAAACCATTCATAAGCATCCTTTATTTAAACAAATGGAGTATTCTGAAGAATATTCCGGAATAAAAAACTGGATTCCTTTGGTAATGGAAGGCAGATCCCGGGAAGAGAAAAATGCAGCTACCAAAATAAGATTAGGAACCGATGTTAATTTTGGTTCTCTCACTAAAGAAATGTTTTCTACCCTGATAGAGAATGGCGAGATTGAAATGAACCTTCATCATAAGGTGAAAGATTTAACGCGCCGGGAAGATGGGAGATGGGATATAAAAGTGAAAAACAGGGATACGGAAGAAACATTTACTACCACGGCTGATTTTGTTTTTATAGGAGCCGGAGGTGGAGCAATCCTTTTATTGGAAAAATCAGGAATCAGGGAAGCTCGTGGATTCGGAGGCTTTCCTGTGGGGGGCGAATGGCTGGTTTGTACGAATGAAGCGGTTATTAAAAGACATCATGCAAAAGTATACGGACAGGCAGGAATCGGTGCACCTCCCATGTCAGTTCCTCATCTGGATTCTCGTACTATTGATGGAAAACAGCAGTTGTTATTCGGCCCTTTTGCTGTTTTTTCCACCAAATTTTTAAAGCATGGCTCTTTTCTGGATTTATTTAAATCACTGCGATTTGAAAATATCGGAGCTATGATACAGGCGGGCTGGCATAATATGGATTTAACAAAATATCTGATCGATCAGGTAAAACTTACCAAAAGCCAGAAAATAGATTCTCTGAAACAATATTTTCCAGAGGCTGTATCGGAAGACTGGGAAGAAAAAGTTGCCGGACAACGGGTACAGGTGATCGAAAAGGATGAAAAAAAAGGAGGAGTCTTAAAGTTCGGAACCGAAGTTATAAGTTCTGAAGATGGCAGCTTATCTGCTTTATTGGGGGCTTCGCCGGGAGCTTCTACGGCGGTAGCCATCATGCTGGATTTATTAAAAGAGTGTTTCAGTGAAGAATTTAATTCGCCTCAATGGCAGGCTAAACTAAAAGAAATGGTTCCTTCTTATGCTGGAAATTTTAATGACGAAGCCTATTGTGATCAGGTAAGGCAAAGAACTCATACTCTTTTAGGATTAGAATTATAAAGACTTATTCGATTTCTAATTATAAAAATATATGAAGATATTCTGTGAAGGATACGAATATAAAGGCTACGTTTTTATTAACGGTAACTGCAACTTAAGATCTGTACGTTATATAAAAATAGGTTTAACTTACGTAATCAAAGAGAAATGAAAAATGTAATAGTATTTATTTTTTGTATAAATTGGCTATCTGGACAAAATAATCATTTAATGATCGTAAAACCGAACGAAATTTTATTATGGAGTACCAATATTCCTGAAAATTCACAACTTACCGGAACTAACAAAATATCTCCCAAAGGTTCATACACAAATGTAACAACTCCTTTACTGGTTGTTCATAAGCCTGAACTTCCCAACGGATTGGCTGTGTTGGTTATAAGTGGAGGCGGATATTCTCATATAGCTTCAGGAAATGAGGGATATCCGGTTTCTCAATGGCTTAATTCGTTAGGCATAACAGCTTTTGAACTCATTTACCGTTTACCCGGAGAAAATGAGAATAACAGGCAGGTTCCTTTTCAGGATGCACAGCGGGCTATGCGAATGATTAGAAATTATGCAGTTACCTATAAAATAAATCCCGAGAAAATTGGGATTCTTGGTTTTTCTGCCGGAGGTCATTTAGCCGGTTATATTTCTTCTATGTCTGAGTATTCATTTTATAAACCTCAGGATTCCCTTGATTTTGTTTCTGCCCGGCCAGATTTTTGCGGACTTATTTATCCTATTGTATCTATGCAGCCAATAAATAGTAAAACCAACTCATTTAAAAATTTATTAGGACCCAATCCTTCCAAAGAAAATGAAAATTTATTTTCTGTTGAAAAGCAGGTAAACTCTCATACCCCTCCAACCTTTATAGCTCAGTCAGTAGATGATCCTGTTTCTCCTATAGAAAATAGTTTACTTATATTTCATTCTTTAAGAGAGCAGAAAATCCCGGTTGAAATGCATCTTTTTCAAACCGGAGGTCATGGTTGGGGAATGGGAAAATCAAGATCGGAAACTTTAGAATGGCCTAAACTGTTTTTAAACTGGTTAAAGCAGAATAAGATATTAGAATACTAAAAACTGAGTATTTCTTTTCCATATTTCGATTCCGGAAGGTTAGGCTATATATATAAAATAATTATTGTATAAAAAACTTTCATATATTATTATCCCAGTTCTCTGTTTTCCAGCATAGGAACAAATTGGTAATCGCCAAATTCCATAGTTTCAAAAGTAGTAGCATCCAGTTTAAGTACCGTATACATTTTTTGTTCTTTTTCCCCGATAGGTATAACCATAATGCCTCCGACAGCTAACTGCTTTAGTAACATTTTAGGCATTTGGGGAGCACCTGCGGTAACAATAATCTTGTCAAAAGGTGCAAAAGAAGGAAGACCGGCGTATCCGTCTCCGAAAGTCTGATGTTTAGGTAGAAAATGGATTTTTCTTAAAATATTCCTTGAAAATTCAAAAAGCTCTTTCTGCCTTTCAATAGTATATACCTGAGCACCCAAAGCCACAAGTACAGCAGTCTGGTAGCCGGAACCGGTACCTATTTCCAGAATTTTTTCTCCTTTCTGAATGTGTAAAAGCTGACTTTGAAAAGCAACGGTATAAGGGTGAGAAATAGTTTGTCCTGATAATATAGGAAATGCCCGGTCTTCATACGCCAAATCTTCAAATATGGAGTCTATGAACAGATGCCGGGGAACCTGATTAATTGCGTGAAGCACTGCGGGGTCTGATATTCCTTTTAGTTTTAGTAAGCTAATTAGCTGATTTCGTTTTCCTTTATGTTTTAAAGTATCCAATTTCATTTGTCGGCAAGTTATTTAAAATATGAATGGAAAGCAATATTGAAATGTACAAAATGATAAATAATTATTGTGTTTTTTTGGTTCTGAAACGTTTAGGAATGATGAAAACAAGATTTAACAAAACTATGGATAATAATATGAGTGCAATACCGGTCCATTGTAAAGCATTTACTTTTTCGTGCAGTAGGAATTTTGCCATTAATACGGAAACCGGAAGTTCCAGCGAGGCAATAATACTTCCCACGCCAATGCCCACTACCGGCATTCCTTTGGTAAATAAAAACGGAGGGAGAATGGTTCCGAATACTGCGAGTATGATGCCCCAGGTATAAAAAATTGAAAAATTAAAGGGTTCGGTAACGATGGTGTATCCCCAGATAAGGGTAACCATAAGTGTGGCTCCTGTTAAAAGATATACGGAGCGTAAGGAGGAGGGAAGCTTGGTTCCTATTTTATTAGAAGAAAACATGGAAAAGGTATACGACAAAGCGGATAATAATCCGAAAATTACTCCCGTTATGTTTAGTTTAATGTTTGATTCATTAATTAAGTTGGTGGCCAATAAGGTTCCGGTAAGTATTAATAAAATTGCAAGTTTCTGAACCAGTGTTGGCTTTTTTCTGTTAATGATGAAATCCACCAATGCTCCCATCCATACGGCCTGCATTAATAATACGATACAAATGGAAACCGGAATTTTATAATGTACAGCCAGATAATAGAAAGTACTGGTAAGTCCAAAAGAAGTTCCGCAAAGTATTAAATACAGTTTATCTTTACGGCTGGCAGGAGGAAGGTTTCCAGCGTCTTTTTTTTTGCTGAATAAATGAATGATCAGGAGTCCCAGCAACCCCAGAACGGCTTGTGAAAAAGTGACCTCTGCCGTGGTATAACCCTCATTATAGGCTAGCCTTACAAAGGTTGCCAAAACTCCGTATGAGGAAGCAGCAAAGGCTACAAAAAATAAAGATTTTAAGTAGGTTAAATTCATGAATGTAATTTATATGGTTATTGAATTGCAAAGGTAGAAAGTAATTGTTAATGAGGAAAATGAAAATCAATTTAACTTTTTGGTTTATTGGGTTTTTATAGGTATGATTATATGTTTTTGATAGTCAGATTGATAGGTGATTTTTGTGTTTTGATTTAAAAAAAAATAGGAATCTGTTTTATGATAAGCTTTAACTTCGTAAAAATCTGAGATTAAATGGCTAGAATATGAGGATATTATTTTTGTATATCTAAAAAAAACACTACATTTGCGACCTAAAATTAAAAGAGCATAAATGCCAACTATTCAACAATTAGTAAGAAAAGGAAGAGCCACACTTGCCAAGAAGAGTAAATCGGCTGCTTTAGATTCTTGTCCACAAAGACGTGGAGTATGTACCCGTGTATATACCACTACACCGAAAAAACCGAATTCAGCACTTAGAAAAGTTGCAAGGGTTCGTTTAACAAACGGTAAAGAGGTGAACGCGTACATTCCAGGAGAAGGACATAATCTACAAGAGCACTCGATAGTATTGGTGAGAGGCGGAAGAGTAAAAGATTTACCGGGAGTTCGTTATCACATTGTTAGGGGAGCTTTAGACACCGCTGGTGTACAAGGTCGTTTACAAAGAAGAAGTAAATACGGAGCAAAACGTCCTAAAGACAAAAAATAGTAATAACGAAATTATTCAGGTAAAATGAGAAAAACGAAAGCAAAAAAACGCCCGCTTTTACCAGATCCTAAATTTAATGATCAATTGGTAACACGTTTCGTTAATAACTTAATGAAAGACGGTAAAAAAAGTATAGCTTTTAAAATTTTCTACGATGCATTAGAAATTGTAGAATCGAAAAAAGAAGATCAGGAAAAAACATCTTTGGAAATATGGAAAGATGCTTTGGAAAATGTAATGCCTCATGTAGAAGTACGTAGCCGTAGAGTAGGTGGAGCTAACTTCCAGATTCCAATGCCTATTCGTCCGGATAGAAAAATTTCTATGGCGATGAAATGGTTGATTAAATACTCCAGAGATAGAAATGAAAAGTCCATGTCTCAAAAGTTAGCTTCTGAAATTATAGCAGCTGCAAAAGAGGAAGGTGCTGCTGTTAAAAAGAAAACAGATACTCACCGTATGGCTGAAGCTAACAAAGCATTCTCACATTTCAAATTCTAAGATTGTATGTCAAGAGATTTAAAATATACACGTAATATAGGTATTGCTGCTCATATCGATGCAGGAAAAACCACAACAACGGAAAGGATTTTATTTTATACTGGGGTTAACCATAAAATAGGAGAGGTTCACGATGGTGCTTCTACTATGGACTGGATGGTTCAGGAAGCTGAAAGAGGTATCACCATTACTTCCGCAGCTACTACCTGTAACTGGAATTTCCCTTTAACTGATGATGGTAAAAAATTATCAGACACTCAGTCTTACCACTTTAATATCATTGACACTCCGGGACACGTTGACTTTACTGTTGAGGTGAACCGATCTTTACGGGTATTAGACGGTTTAGTTTTCTTATTTAGTGCAGTGGATGGTGTGGAACCTCAATCTGAAACTAACTGGAGACTTGCCGATAATTACAAAGTTCCGAGAATGGGATTTGTAAATAAAATGGACAGACAAGGTTCCGATTTCTTGAACGTTTGTCGCCAGGTTAAAGACATGTTAGGATCTAATGCAGTTCCTATCGTTCTACCTATTGGTTCAGAAGAAGATTTCAAAGGAGTTGTTGACCTGGTTAAAAACCGTGCAATAGTATGGCATAATGATAACTTCGGTTCAACTTTTGATATTGTTGATATTCCTGAAGATATGCAGGAAGAAGTTTTAGAATACCGTCAAAACCTTATCGAGGCTGTGGCTGAGTATGACGAAAGTCTGATGGAAAAATTCTTTGAAGATCCGGATTCAATTTCTGAAGAAGAAATTCACGAAGCACTTCGTAAAGCAACTATAGATATTAGTATTATTCCTATGGTTTGTGGTTCTTCATTCAAAAATAAAGGAGTTCAGTTTATGTTGGATGCAGTATGTCGTTATCTTCCTTCTCCTTTGGATAAAGAAGCTATCGAAGGTATAGACCCAAAAACTGATGAGCCTATTTCAAGAAAACCGGATGCAAAAGAGCCGTTTTCAGCTTTAGCATTTAAAATTGCTACTGACCCTTATGTAGGTCGTTTAGCTTTCTTCAGAGCTTATTCCGGTCATTTGGATGCAGGTTCTTATGTTCTGAATACCCGTTCAGGAGATAAAGAAAGAATTTCAAGAATCTATCAGATGCACGCAAATAAACAAAATCCTATCGAATATATTGAGGCAGGAGATATTGGTGCAGCGGTAGGTTTTAAAGATATAAAAACAGGAGACACCCTTTGTGAGGAAAAATCTCCGATTATCTTAGAAAGTATGGTATTCCCGGACCCGGTTATCGGTATTGCTGTAGAACCAAAAACTAAAGCAGACGTTGATAAATTAGGTATGGCTTTATCTAAATTAGCTGAAGAAGATCCAACCTTCCAGGTTAAAACAGACGAAGCTTCCGGACAAACTGTAATTTCAGGTATGGGTGAGCTTCACTTAGATATTATTGTAGACCGTTTAAGAAGAGAGTTTAAAGTTGAAGTTAACCAGGGGCAACCTCAGGTTGAGTACAAAGAAGCTCTTATGGGAACTGCTTCTCATCGTGAAGTTTACAAAAAACAAACCGGTGGACGTGGTAAATTCGCAGACATTGTATTTGATATATCTACAGCTGATGAAGGTAAAACAGGTCTTGAGTTTGTGAATGAAATCAAAGGTGGGAATATTCCAAGAGAATTTGTTCCTTCTGTAGAAAAAGGTTTCAAAGAAGCTATGAAAAACGGTCCTTTAGCAGGATATGAAATAGACGGAATGAAGATTACGTTGAAAGACGGATCTTTCCACCCGGTTGACTCTGACCAGTTATCTTTCGAATTAGCAGCCAAATTAGGATTTAAAGAAGCTGCTAGAAAAGCGAAACCGGTAATAATGGAACCTATTATGAAATTGGAGGTATTAACTCCTGAGGAATATATGGGGGATATTGTTGGTGACTTGAACCGTCGTAGAGCTACTGTAAATGGTATGGATGATAGAAATAACGCAAAAGTTATCAAAGCATTTGTTCCGTTATCAGAAATGTTTGGATATGTAACGTCTTTAAGAACTTTATCTTCAGGACGTGCAACTTCAACTATGGAGTTTGATCATTACGAAGCAGCTCCTCAGAACGTAGCAGATGAGGTTATCGCTAAAGCTAAAGGTACAAATGCTTAATATTTAAAACAATGAGTCAAAAAATAAGAATAAAACTTAAATCTTACGATTATAATTTAGTTGATAAATCAGCTGAGAAAATCGTAAAAACTGTAAAAGCGACTGGTGCTGTAGTTAACGGACCTATTCCATTACCTACTCACAAAAGAATCTTTACTGTTTTACGTTCTCCACACGTAAATAAAAAATCTCGTGAGCAGTTTCAATTAAATTCTCATAAGAGGTTAATGGATATTTACAGCTCTTCTTCTAAGACTGTAGATGCTTTAATGAAACTTGAACTTCCTAGTGGAGTAGAAGTTGAAATCAAAGTTTAATTTGAGATATTTAACTATCCATATAAAAACCTCCTGTTTTTCAGGAGGTTTTTTTATTGGTGTTTATGATAATCGTTTAAAAATTAAAAATTATAAAAATAGATCTGGTTGAACAAATTCCAGATTAAATGCTTCAGCAACTCCCGGATAAACTACATTTCCCTGAATAATATTTAATCCTTTTTTCAATTCTTCTTTTTCAGAACAAGCTTTTTTCCAACCTTTATCCGCAACTTCCAGTATATAAGGAAGCGTACAGTTGGTTAATGCCAGGGTTGAGGTATATGGCACAGCTCCCGGCATATTGGCTACACAATAATGTAAGACGTCATCGATGATAAAAGTAGGATCATTATGAGTTGTAGGAGTACAGGTTTCAACACAGCCTCCCTGATCCACAGCAACATCCACAATTACAGTCCCTGGTCGCATATCTTTCAGCATATCCCGGGTAATAAGTTTCGGTGCTTTTGCACCCGGAATTAATACAGCTCCAATAATTAAATCATGAGTTTTTATAAGGTTTTTTATATTGTACCTGCTTGAATATTCTGTAATAACATGTGGGGGAAGTATATCGCTAATGTATCTTAGTTTATTCATGTCAATATCCACAATGGTTACCTGCGCACCTAAGCCGGATGCCATTTTAGCTGCCTGAATACCCACTATTCCAGCTCCTAAAATAAGCACTTTTCCCGGAGGTACTCCCGGAACTCCACCTAAGAGAACCCCTCTTCCTTTTGCAGGTTTTTCAAGAAATTTAGCTCCTTGCTGAATAGCCATTCTTCCGGCCACTTCAGACATAGGAATTAATAAAGGAAGGCTTCGATCTTTACGTTCTACTGTTTCGTAAGCAAGGCAAACTGATTTGCTTTCAATCATAGCATGAGTAAGCTTTTCACTTGAGGCAAAATGGAAGTATGTAAAAATGATTTGATCTTTCCTAGCCAGTGAAAGCTCCTGCTCAATAGGTTCTTTGACTTTTAATATCATCTCGGCTTCAGACCAGATTTTTTCAGGAGAATCATATATATGTCCTCCTGCCTGAATATACTCTTCATTAGATATTCCACTTCCTACACCGGCATTTTTTTCAATCAAGACTTTATGTCCCCGGTGAGAAAGTTCGAAAACTCCTGCAGCTGTAAGCGCTACTCTGTTTTCGTTATTCTTGATTTCTTTAGGTACTCCTATAATCATATCTTATAATTTTATGGTCTTATAACAAAATTATAAAAAGAGCGGATATAATATGAAATTATTAATCTAAATTTTAAAAAAAATATAGGTTAAATTATGCTTTCTATGGTAGCATTAAGAATTATTTTTATTTAAAGTCTCTTTCAGTTCATTGATTTCATCACGGAATTTAGCAGCGGTTAAAAAGTCCAGATTTTTAGCTGCTTTTTCCATTTCTTTTTGTTTTTTAGAAATAATTTTTTCCAGATTTTCGTTATTATATTGCACAGAAGGTTCAGCAGCTGTTTTTATATCATCTTTGACATTGTAGGTTTCAATAGCAGCCTCTTGGTCACCTATGGATATTTTTGTGATTTTTTTGTTTAATGGTTTAGGGGTAATATGATGATCTATATTAAACTGATTCTGAATTTCCCTTCTTCGAGATGTTTCATCAATGGTTTTTTTCATACTATCAGTCATCTTATCTGCATACATAATTACTTTACCGTGAATATTTCTGGCAGCACGTCCGGCAGTTTGAGTAAGCGAACGGTGGGAGCGTAAAAAACCCTCTTTGTCCGCATCTAATATGGCAACTAATGAAACTTCGGGTAAATCCAGACCTTCCCTTAACAAATTTACTCCCACAAGAACATCAAATTTTCCTAATCTTAAATCCTGCATTATTTCAACTCTTTCCAATGTATCTATATCTGAATGTATATATCGTGTTCTTATACCGAATTTGGTCAGGTATTTGGTCAGTTCTTCTGCCATTCTTTTGGTTAAAGTAGTAACTAAAACCCTTTCATCTTCTTCAATCCGTTTTTGTATTTCGGCCATTAAATCATCAATTTGATTTAAAGAAGGCCGGACTTCTATTTCTGGATCTAATAGTCCGGTAGGTCTGATAATTTGTTCAACAAAAACTCCTTCACTTTTTTGAAGCTCATAATCCGCAGGGGTTGCACTTACATAAATTACCTGATTTTGCATCATTTCAAATTCTTCAAATTTTAATGGGCGGTTATCCATAGCTGCAGGTAACCTGAAACCGTATTCAACTAAAGTTTCTTTTCTGCTTCTATCTCCTCCGTACATGGCGTGAACCTGTGGAAGAGTAACGTGGCTTTCATCTACAACCATAAGAAAATCTTTAGGAAAATAATCCAATAGACAGAAAGGGCGAGATCCGGGAGCTCTCCCATCTAAATATCTTGAATAATTTTCAATTCCTGAACAATACCCTAGCTCTTTAATCATTTCTAAATCAAATTCAGTTCGTTCTTTTAAACGATGAGCTTCTAATGATTTACCAATTTCATTATAATATTCTACCTGTTTACCCAAATCAATTTGTATATTTTTTATCGCTTGGTTTAAGGTATCTGGTGAGGTAACAAACAGATTGGCAGGATAAATGTTTATATTTTCAATGGAATCTATTACATTATTGGAAACATAATCTACGTTTTCAATTCTATCTACTTCATTTCCAAATAATTGTATACGTATTCCCGTGTCTGAATATGCGGGAAAAACGTCTATAACATCACCTTTAACTCTAAAATTACCTCTTCCAAAATTCATTTCGGATCGAGAATAAAGTGCTGAGACTAACGATTGCAATAATTTGGTTTTTGTGATTTGTTGGCCAACCTCTAATGCCACAAGGTTTTTTTGGAATTCCTGCGGATTTCCTATACCATATAAACAGGATACAGAGGAAACAACTAATACGTCTCTTCTTCCTGAAAGTAAGGCTGATGATGCACTTAATCGAAGTTTTTCAAGATTTTCGTTGATTGATAAATCTTTTTCGATATAAGTATTTGTGGTAGGCATAAATGCTTCCGGTTGATAATAATCATAGTAAGAAACAAAATATTCAACTGCATTATTAGGAAAAAACTCTTTAAACTCCATATATAGCTGAGCAGCAAGTGTTTTATTATGTGCTAAGATAATTGTAGGGCGTTGTATATTTTGGATAACATTTGCAATGGTAAAGGTTTTACCAGAACCTGTCACTCCTAATAAGGTTTGATATCTTTCATCATTTAATATTCCTTTGGATAGTGATTCAATTGCTCTGGGCTGATCTCCTGTAGGTTGGAAAGGAGAAACTACTTCAAACTTCATATATCAAATTTACGAATATATAATTAATAATCTAGTATATAAGATTTTATATATATTCCATGCATATTAGAAAAATAATAATATAGATTAATAAATATTAAGTTGTTTTTAGAAAAATGTTGTTTTTTTTATATGTAAATCAATGAGTTAAGTTATGTAAGCTATTTTTGTATAATCTGTTGGTCATTTTAAAATTTACTTATATTACTTGTATATTTTTGCGAAATATTTAAAAAGAGACTAACATTCATGAAAAATTTTGTATTAATTAGTTCGTTATTTATTTTATCTGTATCATATATGTCTGGTCAGGTAGGTATTGGGACGGAATTCCCAAATGTAAAATCTATATTAGATGTTGAATCTGATAATTTAGGAGTTTTACTACCAAGGGTGAGTAAAGCCGAGAGAGATGCGATGGATTTAAGTTCTTCAGAAAAATCCTTATTAATATTCAATACAGATTCCAACTGTTATAATTTCTGGCAAGGGGATCAATGGCTAAACCTTTGTGGTGAAACTCCAGGTATTGAGTATACTATGGATTGTGCTACATTAGTACTGGGGCCTACTATTAGTAAATTAGTACCCAACAAGGAACTGGACGAAAATGATTATGTTGAAGTTACTATTAATGTTACCAATCCGGGACCCTTATCTTTAACCACTAACATAGTTAATGGGTATTACTTTACTTATTCCGGAACGATTACTGAGGTTGGAAAACGTAGTATTCGTCTAACGGGAGAAGGTAGACCAATAACACCTAAATTGTCCAGTAATTTTAAAATTTCTGGAGCTAAGGGATGTTCATTCACAGCAACAACCGATGGGTTAAGTACAAGAACAATTAATGTACTATTTTTAGGACTGAATGATGCTTATACTCCAAATAGTACATCAGCATCTGGTTTTTCAAACTTTTCAGCAGTTTTATCAAATCCTATGGTTTTTGGAAATGACGGTACAAACAACGGTATAGTTTCAGGATTTAAAAATGTTTCTATGACTACGATTTCTTTATCAACTACAACCAACAGAATTCAGGCAATTAATGCACTTCAGTCAGGTACCTATGATATTGTGATAACCAGTTGGGGAGATGATGGAGCAACGGCTGCAAACAGGCAAGATTTAGCTAATGCAGTGAAAGTTTTTTTAACTCAAGAAAAAAAAGCTGCTTTATTTTTACTAACTCAGGATTCGCAGGTTTATGCTAAATTATCTAATCTTTTAGTTTCTGGAAGTGCTGACACTGTAACCGGTTTACAAGGCAGCAGGGCAACACCTTCTTCTGTAAACGGAGCTATTGAAAATATTGATCATCCACTTACTAATGGACCTTTCGGAAATTTAAGAGGCTTACCTTATACTTCTTACGATGATGGTTTATATTTGAATAATACTGTAGGTAAAGTATTTGCTAAGGAAAAAAATTCATTTATTGTAAATAATAATATTGTACAGGCCGTAACATTTACCCCTAAAGATTATTCTGATAATGTAATTGCCAGTTTTTCATTTAATTTTTCTAACAATTTAAATGATACCGGAGGTGGTGATACAGGAATATTTGCAGGACCCAATATGTTTAATTGTTCTTCAGTTTCAGCTACTCAATGTAAATATGAAAATATGGTTCAGGCTGGACAAGGTGATCAAACAAAAATTAATACTGCATTTAATCTGAATATATTAGCTTATTTAATTGGGAAAGTTTTGTAAAATATCTTAATTATAATAAATTTTTCAGATTTAAAAGCTTATCTATAGAATTATACTAGTCTACTCATTCAATATTAATTAAAAGAAACTTCTTATATAAGAAGTTTCTTTTTTATATTTGACATTTAAATCAATAAAATTATTGAATTTTACTGTATGTGGAATGATTTCTGCATATTTAAAAACTTTTAAATAACTTTTATACTTGTCGGATTTTACTAATAAATTTTGAAATAATGAGGCCCACTGAGCTTTCAGAATTAAATAAAATAAGAAAAAAATATATTATTCAATATCTATGTATTATTATTAGTGTATTGTTTTCTTTTTCTGTATTTTATTGGTATGAAAACATGTTCCCTCTTAATTATCTTGCGTCCTTAGGTCTTTTGTTTCATTTATTTGTATTGGTCATATCAATTAAATTAAATTACAACTCAATAAAATTATTAGTTCCGGTATATTTAATTTTTTTATCTTTAATGTTGTACCCCTTTAACGCATTATTATGGCAATCGGGACAGGTTACTGCTTTTATCTGGTACTTTTTAATTCCATTCGGTATAATGATCATTTTCTCATTTAAAACTGTATTATACTGGTCTTTGTATATTTTAGTTCTGATAGGGAGCATATTCATTATGTCAGATTTCAATCTTTTTCAAAAATATATACGTCCTTTCTCTTCACATCAATTGACTGTTTTAAACATAATAACTATACTTTTCAGTTTATGTTTTGTTACTTTTATTATGTATTATATTAATAAAGCAGGAATGATACAGATGATTAATAAACCAGACAAAACAACAAGTACAATCAGTTCTACAACATCTGACAAAACAGATGAATCCGATGAAAAATATGAAACTTTATATAATAATATAGTTGATTATTTTAATTCTAAAGAACCTTATTGTGATCCGGATTTTAATATTGCCCAAGTAGCATCAAGCTTAAATACTAACATAACGTATATTTCCAAATCTATAAGAATAAAAAGAAATATGAACTTTGTTTATTTTGTGAATACTTACAGGATAAATAAAGTAAAAGATATGATCAATAAAGATTATCATAATAAATATACATTAAAATTTATTTATACTTCTGCTGGTTTCAAACATCAATCTACATTTAATAAAGTTTTTAAACTGATAGAAGGAATAACTCCTTCTCAATATATTAATGCTATGAATCACGAAAATGATTCTGAAGCACTTTAATTATAAACTATAAAACCGGTATCAATATATTATTAACTTCAACAGTTAACGAATTTAATAAGTATAAAAAAAGTTAAATGATGTTGGAATTTTATGTTAACATTTTTGCTTAATTTTGCATAGTTAATTAATACTAAAATAAACATGGCGCAGCCGGTTTCTTACACAGAAGAATCTGATTCGATTAAAAAACAATTTTTACAAAGTTATTTGCTTTGCATTACAGGTATTTTAGCGCTTTACTTAATTTATTATTGGAGTGTACAGCTATATCCTTTCAATTATCTGACAGCATCATACTTAGTTTTACATTTGCTATTAATTATTATAGTCTATAAGGTAAAATATGATTATTTAAAGTCATATATTATGGTATATGTTGTGGTACTAACCTTATTGTTATATCCATTTATGGTTTTGTTTTGGGAAGCCGGAAGAATAACTCCTTTTATGTGGTATTTTTTAATTCCTTTCGGAATGACGTTGTTTTATAATTTTAAGACAATAATATCAATGGGAATCTATATTGTTGTTCTTATATGTACAGCATTTCTTTTAGTTCAAGTGATACCCGAAGAACAATACATTAGTTTTGTTGATAAACAACTTGTTATTATTAATGTTGCAACCGTGTTTTTTGCTTTGATATTGATTAGTCTTATTCTCTATTATATGAATAAATTACGATTTATTTCAGTAAGCATACCTGTAAAAGAAGTAAAAACTACACATTTAGAATCAACTCATCTTGATGATTCAAAATATTCTGAGTTATATGATAAAATTTTAGATTATATGGAAAATAAAGAACCATATTGCGATCCGGGGTTCACTATTTCCCAACTGGCATCAGAGTTGAACAGTAATGTCTCGTACATATCCAGGACTATTAAAATTAAAAAAAATATGAATTTTACTTCATTCATTAACTTATACAGAATAAGTAAAGTAAAAAAAATGTTAGAAAATAATTACCATATTAAATATAGTCTGAAATATATTTATACGTATTCAGGTTTTAAACAACAAACAACATTTAACAAGGTTTTTAAACAAATTGAAGGAGTTACACCCTCAGAGTATATTCAAAGTATGACAAAAGAAGATGGAACTAGCTATCGTTTTGATTAATTATTACTCTAAAATTAAATTTCAGTTCTTCTATTCAGCTCATCACGTAATTTGGCTGCTGTCTCATAATCTTCGCTTTCTAAAGCCTTGGATAATAAATCATTAATTTCCATTTCGGATAAATGAGCAAAAGAATCTTCTAAATTATCCATTTTCAATTGATTTTCAATATTATCAATTGCTTTTTCAATGGTTGCATCTTCAGAATTTTCCTCTTTCATATCCATGTACACACCCGCTTTTTCCATAATTTCTTTCGTGGTATATATAGGAGCATTAAATCTTACTGCCAAAGCAATAGCATCGGAAGTGCGGGAATCTATTTCTTTTTCTTCATCTGTATCAGAATTCTGGAACAATATGTTAGAATAGAAAACTCCATCAACTAGTTTATAGATAAAAACGGCTTTAACCTGAATATGAAAACTTTTAGCAAAAGTTGTAAATAAATCATGGGTAATAGGACGGGGAGGAGTTATGTCTTTTTCTAAAGCTAAAGCAATAGATTGGGCTTCAAAACTTCCTATAATTACCGGTATTTTACGTTTTCCAAAATCTTCTTCAAGAATAAGTGCATAAGCTCCGGTCTGTGTTTGGCTGTAAGAAATTCCTCTAATATTTAATCTTATTAAATCCATAAATTATTTCGCTCGGAAAATAAAGGTCTGTATAAATTGAGTTGCAATTTACAATTTTTTTTATAATTTCATAAATCGGATAAATTAATGTTTTCATAGACGCTCCCAATAAATTGTTTATATTTATTTGAGTTTATATGATCCTATTCATTAGATAAAGCGGGAATCGGATTATTTAAATTTATAGTCTCTAAATTTATATTACTACCAAAAAATTTTTTTGCCAGTCTGGCAAAATTAGGATTTAAGTCAGAAACGTAAAATTCATAAACGGAGTTACTTGTATTAGATAACAATTTTCTTTTTTCCAGATCGTGTTTAATAAAATTGGCTACAATTAAAGGAGAGTCTATTACCTGAATTTTGTTCTGATAAAATTGTTTAACTTCATTAAGAATAAGAGGGTAATGAGTGCATCCTAAAATCAGGGAATCTATATTTTGTAATTTTTTATTGTTTAAATATGTTCTTAATACAATTTCAGAAATAGCATGATTATTAAAACCTTCTTCTATTACCGGAGCCAATAAAGGTGTAGCAAGTTCCTGAACCTCTATGTGCTTGTTAAGCTTACGTATGCTTTTTCTGTAAATATGAGATGCAATAGTGGATTTTGTAGCTATGACTCCTATATTTTGATTAAAAGCATAGGCTACTTTCTCCGCAACGGGAGAAATAACATCATAAACAGGTACCTTATGCGATTCAGCAATTGCTTTAACTTCATGAAGCGCATTAGATGTAGCTGTGTTGCAAGCTATAACAATAGCTTTGCAACCTTTTTCAATTAGAAACCGGGTAATTTGTTCAGAATATTCAATAATTACATCCTTAGATTTATCTCCATAAGGAAGATGTTTAGAATCTCCAAAATAAATTACGCTTTCATTAGGCAGCAATCTCTTAATTTCTTTTGCTGTTGTAAGCCCTCCCATACCGGAATCAAAAATACCTATAGGTTGATTTTCTCTCATTTTTTTATAATCCAGTGCAAAATTAAGTGTTTATTACTAATTAATCAATGAAAAATAGCCGAGATATAATACCATCCGTTTGAAACAGGTATTCCGGATTAATCATCATTGAATTACTGTTTGTTATAATTAAACGTTCCTGTTTTAAAAATTCGGTTTCTTTTAAAAAATGAGCGACTATTTTTTTTGAAAAATTATCTAATACAGAATTTATATTAATTCCCCATTGTGTTCTAAGTCCCAGCATAATTTTTTCATTATATACGTCTTTTTCATCAAGAAATTCTTGTTCTAAAGGTAAAATATTATTATTCAGAGATTTAATATAATGAATATTATTGGAAATATTCCAGCTTCTGATATTTGTTCCGTTAAATGAATGAGCCGATGGTCCTATTCCTATATAAGCTTTAGAATTCCAATAGGAAGTGTTATGCTTTGAAAAATATCCTTTTTTACCAAAATTCGAAAATTCGTATTGGATAAAATCATTATTATAAAGTATTTTTCTTAATAATTCAAACTGTTTGAGTTGACGGTCTTCATCAATATCCGGTAATTTTCCTTTTTTTATAAGCGATTCAAAAGCTGTCTTGGGTTCCACCGTTAAAGCATAGGATGAAATATGAGGAATATTTAATTGTATTGCTTTTTGTAAATTATCAATCCAAATTTGATTAGAAGTACTTTGGCCTCCATAAATGAGATCTATAGTAATGTTATTTAATCCTATATTCTGTGCCCTCATGATAGATTTTTCCGCTTCTAAAGATGAATGGGAACGATTCATTAGTTTTAGGTCATAATCATTAAATGATTGTATACCAATACTTAAACGATTTATAGGAGTTTCATTTTTTAAAAAAAGTAAGAAATCAGAAGTAAGATCCTCAGGATTGGACTCTAAAGTTATTTCTTGTAATTCTGAAATTGAATAATGAGAATGCAGGGTGTTAAATATCGAGTATAATTCATTTTTTGAAAGCAGGGAAGGAGTTCCTCCACCAAAATATAAAGTCTCAATTTTAATATTTTTAAATTCGTCTTTCCTTAAAAATAATTCCTTTTCTATAGCTTTTACTAGTTGAGGCTTAAAGTCTAACTGAGTTGAAAAATGAAAATTACAATAATTGCATTTTTTATGACAAAAAGGAATGTGGATATAAAGTCCTGACATGGAAATATGATGCTCAAAAATATTAAGAGACAAAAATACAACAAGATTATAAGTTGAACCATTTTTTAGTAAATTTAAAGAGAGTATTTTTTCAAGTTTATAATGGAAATAATATTAATGTGATTTATTTCAACCTGAAAATTTGAATAAATCTTAGTGAATTGGCCGGAATTTTGATCAGTTTTATCTAAAAAACAAATATGAGTGAATACGAATTAATTGATAATACTGAAAATAATCAGTATGAAATACAGATTGGTAGGTTTACTCCCAGAATAGAATATATAAAGACAGATGATGAAATATATCTTACTCACACAGAAGTTCCGATGGAATTGGAAGGAAGAGGAGTAGGATCCGGATTTTTGGAACAGGTACTGATAGATATTGATAAGCAGGGATTAAGACTTGTACCTATGTGTCCGTTTGTAGCAGGCTATTTAAAAAAGCATCCTGAATGGAAACGGTTGGTTGTTAAATAATTAGTATTAGAATCCTTGCCCGGAAATTATATTTTCCAGTTCACTATACTGAGCTGTATTGTTTTTTATTGAAATAATGTAAATAGTTTTATCCTTTAGAAAAATAAAAATCCAGTTTTGTGTTTTTTTTATTTGTTTAATTTCACGCCAGTAGATTATTTGAGAAAATGTTTCTCCATCAATATTGATATTCTCATTAGTAAAATTATATTTTATTTTTTCAGTAAACTCAATATTGGAATTAATTTGTTTATAAATCGTATAATATACAAGCAATGGATTGATAACTAAGAAAAAAGAAGAAAAATATAAATAATATACTGGAGTTTTTTCTAAGCCTTCTATATTTACATTAAATAAATACATTACCAATAATAAAAGTCCGATAAAACAAAAAATTAGAAATGATGTTTTTTTATAAAATAAATTTAAGATTAAATATTTATACTCTTTAGCAGATATTTGACTTTCAACTAACATTTTTATTGTAAAAATATTAATTTTTTAATTAGTTTATAAATATATTAATATTTAAAACTAAATACATTTTAAACCTCTGTCAATATATGCATCATGATCAAAGAATATTTATTAAAAAAACTATAACTTCGTATTATTATAATTATTAATAACAATATAATGAACATAACAGATTTATTCAATTCAGATTTAGGAAAACAAATAATAGAAGGAATAGGACAAAAAACAGGAACAACAGAAAAAGAAACATCTTCTGTTATAGCCTCAGCTGTTCCTGCTTTACTCGGAGCATTACAAAATAATGCAACTTCCACTGATGGGGCAAATGGAATACTAGGAGCTTTAACATCTTCTAACCACAGCGGTAGTATATTAGATAATCTTTCAGGTTTCTTTACAGGATCAGACAATTCTGATGGAAAAGGAATTTTAGGACATATATTTGGCAGCCAGCAAAAAGAGCTTGAAGAAAGTATAAGTTCCATAACTGGAGTTTCTTCAGGAAAAGTTTCTCAGATTTTAATTCTTTTAGCACCAATAGTGATGGGGTATTTAGGAAAACTGACTCAAAAAAACAATGTTGAAAATACAGGCGGACTTACAGATATGTTAAGCGGTATGTTGGGAGGAACTGCAGGAAGTAGCATTTTAAGTAAAATATTAGATCAAAACGGGGATGGGAAATTAGGATTGGATGATTTAGGTAGTTTTCTTTCAGGAGATAAAAAAGAAGGATTAGGGGGGATTTTTGGAAAAATTTTTGGAAAATAACACTTATATAAATAGTAATGATAAAGCCGGCATATTGCCGGCTTTGTTGTTGAAGAATTACTAAGGTGTATATAATAAAGATATGAATAGAAGCATATTAAGACTCGCTATACCCAATATTATATCAAATTTATCAGTACCCTTGCTTGGAATGGTAGATATGTTTATCGCTGGACATTTAACCGATGAAAACTATATAGGAGCTATAGCAATCGCATCAATTATATTTAATTTTATTTACTGGGGCTTTTCTTTTTTAAGAATGGGAACCAGTGGATTTGCAGCTCAAGCCTATGGTAAACAAAATAGAAATGAGCAAACAGAAGTGCTTATACGTTCTTTATATCTTGCTCTTTTAGCTGGAATAATTATTATTGCATTACAAGGAATGATTGCATTAGTAAGCTTTTATTTATTGAATGTAGATGAAAATATCAAAATACTGACTAAACAATATTTTGATATTTATATTTGGTCTGCACCAGCAGTATTAATTTTATTTAGCTTAAATGGCTGGTTTATAGGTATGCAAAACTCTAAAATTCCTATGGTAATAACTATAGCTATTAACAGTCTTAATATCTTGCTATCATTTCTTTTTGTTTATCAATGGAAACTCGAAATAAGAGGTATTGCTTATGCTTCATTAATAGCTCAATATACAGGGATGGTTACCTATTTACTTATTTGTAAATTCAGATATAAACATTGGTTAGAAAACATAAGCCTAAAAAAAATATCATCCATTAGTTCATTTATTCCATTTTTAAAAGTAAATAGAGATATCTTTATCAGAACTTTAGCATTATTATCGGTTAGTTCATTTTTTATGTATGCTTCATCAAAACAAGGAAATCTTATTTTATCTGCCAATGCCTTACTCATGCAGATGTTTGTTTTATTTTCATATATCATGGATGGATTTGCATATGCAGCAGAATCCTTGACAGGAAAATTTGTTGGAGCAAATAAGTTTACATCCCTTAAACAGCTTATAAATAAGCTTTTAATATGGTCATTTACAATAGCTATAATATTTACACTACTTTATACATTTTCTTTAACTCACTTACTTTCATTTTTTACGGATAAAGCAAGCTTACTTGAAATATGTTACCAATACCGTTGGTGGGTAATTTGTATACCTTTAGCAGGATTTTTAGCTTTTGTTTGGGATGGAATATTTGTTGGGGCTACTGCCTCCAGGCAAATGAGAAATTCTATGCTCATATCCGTATCTATCTTTTTTGTATGCTACTATGGATTAGATAAATATCAGAATAATCATACACTATGGTTTTCTTTCTTGCTATATCTTTTATCAAGAGGTTTAATTCAATCATATATAGCCAAAAGATTTTTGTTTGTTTTATGATTAATTAACAATTAATATCAAAATAATATGTTAATTGAATATATTAAACAACTATAGATTTAATATAATTAAATATAATGCTTGTTAATATTAAAAAAAAAGTAAAAATTTATTTATATTTGTGTTGAATTCTCTATCAAAATAATAAATTATATCTATGAACTTATTAAAATTCGTTTTATTATTTAGTCTGCTACCCTTTTTTTTGTTAACAATAAGTTGTAAAAATAAAAATTGTATAAACGTTAATACGAATACATTACACTGTTTTAATGAACTTGATAATAAAATATTAAGAGACTCTATCTCACATATTAACTTTGCGAGAGAGATAAACTGTTTTAAATGGGATTCATTAGAAATTGGTATGCGAAGTTCTTATCTGGATTATCCATGCATGAATTTTAAACTGGTAGACATAGATCCTCAAAAGAATGTATGGGTGAAAGGAAGAGAAATAGAAGAGCATATGGATAGTTATGATCGGGATAAATATTGGTATATTATTTATTTTTATTACAAAGGAGATATGCTAAATCAATCGTTGGCAATCAATGAATCTGTTGTAAGTTTTGACTCTATATCTGTAAAGATAAGAACCATACCCAAAGAAAAAACTAATTTTATAATATCTCCCTCAACACTTTCTAAAGCAGATAAAAGTCTGCGCTTTCCTAAACACAGACAAATATTAATGAATAATACATTAAAGGCTAATTAAAAAACATAACGGAATTTTAAATAGCCCGATAAATTTTCAATTTTTAATTTGAGTTATTTATTTTTAGATGAAAGTGAATTTATGGCTTCAATAAGAATTTTTTGTTCTACAATCATGACTTTTTGTTGAAGATCTGCAACTGTATCGTTTTTATCAATAGAGAATGTTCCCTGTAAAATTATTTCACCTTCATCAATGCCCTGTGTTACAAAATGAACAGTTGCTCCGGATTCAACTTCACCTGCATCCAAAACAGCCTGATGTACCTTGGCTCCATACATACCTTTTCCTCCAAATTTGGGTAATAACGAAGGATGAATATTTATAATTTTACCCGACCATTTATGACAAAATTCTACAGATAAAATTGAAAGAAAACCAGCCAATACTATAATGTCAATATTTTGATCTTCAAGTATATGGTCTATATCAACAGATAAATTTTTACCTCTTTCCAGTAAAAAAGTTGAAATATCTTTATCTAAAGCTCTTTCAATCGCATAACAATCTCTATCTGCAATTACAGATTGCAGGTTACAATCAATTAGTTCTCCTGATTCCAGAGCATCTAAAATTCTTTGCAGGTTCGTTCCTCCTCCGGATACTAATACAGCTATATTCATATTGAAATTTCTATAGTAATTCTATTTTTTCGGCCCCACTCTTAATCTTTCCTATAAGCATACTGCCTTTAACTAAATCAAGAATTTCGGAAGCATACTTGTCATCGGTTATAATACACATACCTACCCCCATATTAAAAGTTCCGAACATTTCTTTTTCATCAATGTTACCTCTTTTTTGTAATTCCTTCATAATAGATGGGATATTTATTTTTGAGGTATAGACTTCAGCACAAAGACCTTCCGGTATAATTCTAGGTACATTTTCAATTAATCCTCCGCCAGTTATATGTGCTATTCCATACAAAGGATATTTTTCACGAATTGAGAAAATATCATTTTGATACAAGCTGGTAGGTACTAATAAAGTTTCATAAAGAGGTTTCCCCTCAAATTCTTCATTAAAATCAGTAAATATTTTTCGCACCAGAGAAAATCCATTGGAATGAAAACCACTCGAAGGTAGTCCTATAATTATTTGATTTTCTTTAATTTCAGAACCGTCAATTATTTCATCTTTCTCTACCACACCAACACAAAAACCAGCAACATCATAGTCGCCCACTTGATACATTCCGGGCATTTCAGCAGTTTCTCCCCCTATTAAAGCTGTACCTGTTTCTTTGCAGGCATTGGCTATTCCGGAAACTATTTCTGCTGCAACATCAGAGTCTAATTTTCCGCAGGCAAGATAATCAAGAAAGAACAACGGTTTAGCTCCATGACATAAAATATCATTAGCACACATAGCAAAACAGTCTATCCCTACAGTATCGTAAACTTTTGAATCCAGTGCAATTCGTAATTTAGTTCCTACACCATCGGTACCGGATACTAAAACGGGATTTTTATAACCGGAAAGTTGGTAAAAAGCCCCAAAACTTCCTATTCCGTTTAAAACATTAGAATTGTGAGTTTCAGAAACAGCTTTTTTTATTTTGGAAACTGTCTGGTATCCCTCTTCTTTATCTACACCCGAATCTTTATATGTTGCCATAGTTTAATTTTGTTTAGTTGCACAAAAATATTAATATTTACTTGTTTTCAATGAATCTAAGATTAAAAAAGATTAAAAAATCTTTTTGTTTTAAAAAGTAAAGCCCGAATTGATTTAATCCGGGCTTTACTTAAATATATTATAATTTATATCTAATCTAAAAAATCATCTAATGCTTTTGCCATTGATGGACTTTCTTTGGTTGGAGCAAAAAACTCAACTTTAAGCCCTGCCTCTTCAGCAGTTTGTTTTGTAGAAACACCAAAAGTTCCGATTATTGTTTCGTTTTGTTTAAAATCGGGATAATTATCAAATAAAGATTTAATTCCTGAAGGACTGAAAAAAACTAATGCATCATAATCATCGATATTAGAAATCTTTGAAGCTATATCACTACTTACTGTGCTGAATAATATGGCTCTGGTCCAATTTATACCGGCTTTATTTAAAGCGTCCGGAATATCTTGATTCAAAATATCAGAAGTAGGAAGTAAATATTTTTCATCTGGATTTTTTTTGAAAAGCGGAATCATATCTTCAGCTTCTTTTTCACCGAAATATATTTTTCTTTTCCTGTAAACAATATACCGTTGAAGGTATAAAGCAATAGTTTCAGACTGACAGACATATTTCATCGAGTCTGGTACAGCAAAACGCATTTCTTCTGCTAATCTGAAAAAATGATCTATAGCATTTCTACTGGTAAATATAACAGCAGTAAATTGAGAAAAATCAATTTTCTGAATTCTGACATCTTTAGCATCAGCCCCCTGAACATGTATAAAAGGCATAAAATCAATTTTGATTTTATGTTTTTTTTCCAAATCAAAGTAAGGGGAGCTTTCACCAGCGGGTTTAACTTGAGAGATTAATACGGATTTTATCTTCATAATTAATTAAGGTTTATCTCCTAAAAACACTAATTTTAAAATACATAGTGCAGGTAATATTTCGAAAGTGCAAAGGTACAAAAATTCGTAATATCCTGGTAGATTTATTTGTTTTTTAATGAAGAACATAAGCCAAATCCATTCTGCTATTAGGGATACGGATATTATCCCAATAGCTATATAGGGTATATACACCTTTGGTATGGATGTATAATATACGATAAAGCAAAGAAAAATTGCTATCAACAGCTTAATAAATAAAAAAATGTATCTGTTTTTGTAATTTTCCTGATACTCTTTGTTCTTTCCCAAAATAAGAAAAAAACCGTTACCTAGTGTGTAAGAAACTACTTGATATATGAATATGATAATAAATAAAATTAATAGTTTTAAAATTTCAGAATTATAAAAAGGAATTACAAGATTGAAAAAAGGAAATAATGCAAGAGTAAGCAATACAATATGTATGAGGCTACACAATGTAACATACAACGTGAAATTTTCATTTTCAATAACCAGAGATTTAAATTTAAATATAGACTCATCTTTAGGAATAAGAACAAACCTTGCTGCTACAAGCAGTAATAAGCTTCCTAAAAAAATGAAATTTATAAGATTATCTCCTAAGGGTACTCGTAAGGAAAATGCGTCCAATATGTAAATATATATAAATTAACTAATTACTCTTCGTCTAAATATCTTTTGGTAATAGGTGCATAAGAATCAATACGCCTATCCCTCAAAAAAGGCCAGTGCACTCTGTAATTGTCAGATTTTTTAGTATCAATTTCAATAACTTTTACTTCTTCATGATCATGGGAAGCCTGAAATAGTATGCTGCCAAACGGATTAGAAACAAAAGAACCTCCCCAGAATTTCATTGCACCTTCCTGCTCAAAGCCTACACGGTTTACACTAACAGTATGCACTCCGTTAGCAATTGCATGCCCTCTTTGTATAGTTTGCCATGCATTATATTGTTCTACATTTGTAGTCTCGTCCTGATTAGTGGCCCAACCTATAGCTGTAGGATAAAATAAAACATCCGCACCCATTAAAGCCGTGATTCTGGAAGCTTCCGGATACCATTGATCCCAACAAATGAGCACACCTATTTTTGCAAATTTAGTTTTAAATACTTTATAGCCTAAATCACCTGGTGTAAAATAAAATTTTTCATAAAAAGCAGGATCATCAGGAATATGCATTTTTCTATATTTACCTAAATATGCACCATCAGCATCAATAACTGCCGTTGTATTATGATACAAGCCTTCCGCTCTTTTTTCAAACAAAGAAGCTACAATCACAACATTGCATTCTAATGCCACTTTAGATAATTGATCAGTGGTGGGACCTGGAATCGGTTCTGCAAGCTTAAAATTATCATAATCTTCAACATCGCAAAAATACAAAGATGTGAATAATTCTTGTAAACAAACAATTTGAGCCCCGTCTGACGCAGCTTTTTTTATTCCGTTTATAGCTTTTTCAATGTTAGTTTCTACATTGTTAGAACAGCTGGATTGTACAAGTCCTATTTTTACTTTAGCCATTTAGGTAAATATATAAATTATAATATGCAAAAATAAGGCATATTTTTCAATTCCGTATTTATATATGATAACTTTAACGCAAACGTGAATTAAAATCGGAAGTAAATTGTTTTACCTGCGACCAGTCCGTATATTCAATTTTAGTTTTAGAATCGGTAGGACCTTTGGTAATTCTCATTATTAGCTGAATCAAGATCCGATCCAGAAGTCCATAACTAGGATAATCCAACATTCCGGCAAATAAAGCTATTTGATCAGGTTTCCACAAAATACGTCTTAAAAATTTTTGAATATATGGATTAGTGCTTACTGTTCTTTTCTCAGTTTTTCTGGATACTAAACTTACAGAGAAAAAAGCATTGCACTTCATTGATATTTTAGGATAATTCAAGTTGATAAAATCAATAATTTTCTTTCGATGTACACCATACCTGATACTTGCGCCAATTATAATACCATCATAGCAGCCTATTTCAGGAATTTCAGTTTCAATAGAAAATATATCAGCAGAAACGGTTAAATTTTGAGCTATAAAATTCGATATTTTGCGACTTTGTCCATCAGTAGAAGAGTATACAATAAGTACTTTTTTTTCGTTTGCACCCATTATTTAATAGATTTACAATTGCAAAATTAATCAGAACTCTAAAAATTATTAATATAGATTAAGATGGTATTTGTCAGCTTTTATTAAATTGTTAAAAAATGTAAAAAAAAATAAACAAATATATTTTATAAGTATTTTTGTTATAAATTTTTAAATGTTCGAGTATGATGATTGGAATGACTAAAGACAGACACGAAATACTTAATACTATTTCTCATGCATTAGGAATACTTTTGGGAATTGTAGGTTTGATTTTTTTATTAATTAAAAACAGAAATATTACTTCTTACAGCACGTTCAGTATCTGGATGTACGGTATATCTGTAATAGTACTGTATTCATCTTCTACTATATATCATTATTTTGCCAACGAAAATCTGAAGAAAAAAGCCCGTATGTTTGATCATATGAGTATATACCTCTTAATTGCAGGTACCTATACACCTGTATGTTTAATAACCTTATCTCATGCTTCCGGATGGACTTTGTTTTTTATCGTTTGGACAATAGCTGCTTTGGGGGTGGTTATGAAAATATTTTTGACAGGTAAAGTGGATTGGCTATCATTAATTCTTTATTTAGCCATGGGATGGATGGTCATTTTTGATTTAAAAACTGTGATATCTGAAATGTCTTTTCATGGATTACTTTTTTTGGCTATTGGAGGAGCCCTATATACTTTAGGTACAATTTTTTATGCCATTGAAAAAATCCCTTATTCTCATTTTATCTGGCACCTTTTTGTTTTGGGAGGTAGTTTATCACATTACATAATGATATATTCAATCGTCTGATTAATTAAGATAATTTATTAAAATGAAAATTATAGGTCTTACAGGAGGGATGGGAGCCGGTAAATCAACCGTTGCGAAAATTTTTGATTCATTAGGATATCCGGTATATGGAGCAGATATCAGAGCTAAACAATTGATGCAGGAAGATCTCACACTCAAGAAGAATATTATTGATTTATTAGGTCCGGATGCATATCAAAACAATAATTTAAATACAAAGTATATTGCAAAAAGGATATTTTCAGACAAAGAAATATTAGCTAAGCAAAATTCATATGTTCACGCAGCAGTTAAAAAAGATTTTAAAAATTGGTTTATCAGTCAAAAAAATAATATTTTCTGCATTAGAGAAGCAGCAATATTATTTGAAAGCGGTTCTTACAAAGATTGTGATTTTACAATAGTTGTAACAGCCTCTGAAGAAGTACGGATAAAGAGAATATTATCCAGAGATTTAACTACAGTGGAAGAAGTAAGAAAAAGGCTTGATAACCAATGGTCTCAAAAAAAACTTGTTGAATTATCTGATTACCAGATTGAAAATAATTTAGATTTAAATTATCTTACCCAACAAGTCCTTCAGCTTATAGAGAAAATAAAAATAAGATTGGGGAATTAATTAATTTAACTTATTCTTTTCATTTTAGCCATGTAAAAACCATCAAACCTGCTGTTAGATGGCATAACTATTTTCTCATCCACTAATTCAAACTGCGTATTATTTTCTAAAAATGATCGCACCTGCTGAGCATTTTCAGAGGGCAATATAGAGCAGGTAGCATAAATCAATAAACCCTCTTTTTTAACTAATCTGGAATTATTCAGCAATATTTCTTTTTGCTCTTCTATAATTCTGTCAAGGAAGTCTTCCTGTAATTTCCATTTAGCATCTGGATTTCTTCTTAAGACCCCCATACCACTGCAGGGCGCATCAATTAAAACCCTGTCAGCCGTTTGCTCAAGTCTTTTAAAAGTTTTAGAATCCTCAATAGCTTTTGTTTGAATGTTATGAGCTCCGTTTCTTCTGGCTCTCTGTTTTAATGTTTGCAGTTTCCATTCATGAATATCCAGAGCGATAATAAGTCCCTTATTTTGCATTAAAGCAGCTAAATGAAGTGATTTTCCTCCTGCTCCTGCACAGGCATCAATTACTCTCATTCCCGGTTTAACGTCAGTAAACTCGCTCACAAGCTGAGAAGAAGCATCCTGTACTTCGAATAAGCCATCTTTAAATGCCTGACTCTTGAAGACATTTCTCTTATATTCAAGAATTAAGGCATCTTTATATCCCGTAATAAAATCAGTAGATATTTTTTCTTCAGCCAGTAAATTTTTTAGTTCTTCAGCACTTGTTTTTAAAGTATTAGCTCTCAAAATTGTTTGTGCAGGAACATTCAAAGCTCTCATTTCTTTATACCAGTTTTCACCCAATTCTTTTTGCATTCTTGCCATCATCCAGTCTGGAATGGAATAATCAATAGCTTTAGATGGAAAAGGAAGCTTAAAACGATCTTTGATTTTTTTTATATATACCTTTTCAAACTCAGGAAAATCAGGCAATTCCACTTTATTTAGCAAAAGATGCGTAGCTATAATTATATAAATATTATCCGGAGTCATTTCTCTGTTTGCATAAAACTCAAGTCTTCTTTTCCAGCGGATAATCTCATAGAAAGTTTCAGAAACAAATCCTCGATCTTTACTACCCCATTTCTTATTAAACTTCAAAGTACGTTCAAGAACTTTGTCAGCATATTTATTAGGTTCAAAAAAACTTTCTTTTAAAGCTTTTTCAATTCCTTGGATAAGATTTCTATGTATTATTTTCATTATTTGAGCTAAATGTGTTTGCAAATATAAGTGTAAAACTCGAAAATAAGGATTACATTAAAATATCTTTTAAATATGGTAGAGTTTTTGTAAATTTATAAGTATCATTATAACTTCGTAAACGCATGAAAGTTTATTTTATTCCAGGTTTAGGAGCCAGTTCTAATTGTTTTAAATTTATAACTCTTCCGGAAGGATTTGAAAAAGTTTATATTGAATGGTTTACACCGGAAGGGAATGAAACGCTCGAAGAATATACCCGGAAACTGGCAGAAAGTATAGATACATCGGAACCATTTATATTAGTAGGATATTCATTTGGAGGAGTGATTGTACAGGAAATGAATAAATTTTTGAATCCTCAAAAAACAATTCTTATTGCGAGTATGAAAAATGACCAGCAAATTCCCAATCTTTTCAAGATTATAAAAGCCCTGCGTTTTGCCTATTGGTTTCCCATGAGGTTTTTTTCTTCTCAGGGACTTTTATCTTATGCTTTTGCCCGTTCAGTTTATTATAAGTCTAAAAACCAAAAAATAAAAGAAACACTTAAAATAGAAGAATATTTATCTCAAACCAACCCTAAATATCTGAAGTGGTCTATAAATGCAATATCCAGCTGGAAATCCACTATTCAATGCAAAAATATTTTTCAGATACACGGAACCAAAGATCCTATTTTTCCGTATAAAAAAATTAGAAAAAGTTATGAGAAAAATAGGCAACATTTATTTACAATTCCAGAGGCCAATCACATATTGGTATTAGAAAAACCTAAAAAGGTTAATGAAGCATTTAAAAATATCTTATTGAACAATTAAAGATTATATTCGACAAATATTATTATTTTTGCCTTTGCAAACTATAAAAATATATAATATTTAAAGTTTTTTTTAGTTTATTTAAAATAAAGTTGATTGCAAATACTTTTAGTCCCGTTTGATTTTTGATAAATTCTGACTCTAAAGTAATAACAACAATTTTGAAATAAAAAGTTAAGATAATTATTATGTTTTGTTTTTTCGCTAAGTTTGCAGTTAATAGTCAAACCGTAAGTTAAAAAATTACGAATGAAATTCATAAAAATATACATACCCGTACTTCTGCTATTATGCTTACAAACCTATGGGCAGCAAAGTATACCTTTTGACCAGCAATATCTTTTATCGGATAAAGTATTGATCAATCCCTCTTATACAGGGGCTACTGATGATTTAGTTATGAAAGCCACTTACCATCAGCAGTGGAATAATTTTAATGAAAGTCCGAATACACAAACGGTGAGTGTGCATATGAATGCATTTGACCGTGTTGGTTTAGGAGCTTATTTTTTTAGAGATGAAAACGGTCCGATAACTTTGGCCGGAGCAAACATTTCGGCAGCATATCATATACCTTTAGGCGATGAAGAGGACAGAACAAAAAGTCAGTTTTCATTTGGTACATCAGTAAGCTTATTTTCACAATCTTTTGATTATGCAAAATTACGACCTGAAAATGCTAACGATCCACTCCTATATGGAGATAAATCTGTATTTCTGCCCTATCTTAATTTAGGAATGTCTTTCGCTTATTCTGGTTTTTTTGCAGGAGTGTCCGTACTTGATATTCCTTTAGGAAAAAATAAACCGGTGGTAAATTCAATAGAACCTTCTCCAAGTTGGTACTACTTTAATGTAGGATACGATTGGACAGTTGCAGATGAGTTATACATTGAACCTTCATTTTTAATGTCTTTAAATACTAATTCCGAAAGAATTATGGATTTTAATGTCAAGGCAAAATACAAAAATGAATTCAACGCTTTTGCAGTGGGTGTAAGTTACCGTACTGCCAAAGACAAGCAATTTAACGGAGGACTTTCTTTCACTCCGTTTTTGCAGGCTGAATTTGGTAAACTTAACTTTACGTTCGGATATAATTTTGGAATTACAGATATTTACAAAGAAGGAGGGGATGGATTAATTGTTGGTTTAGGTTACAACATAGATAACTTCATTAACCCTAATGGATTTAGATACAGATAGTTCTTATGGCAAAAGAAGAGTATGTAATACTGGTAAATGAAAAGGATGAAGTTATCGGAGAAATGGAAAAGCAGGAAGCTCATGTTCAAGGAGTCCTTCACAGAGCATTTTCTATCTTCATTTTTAATTCGCAGAAAAAACTTTTATTACAGCAGCGTGCTGCCATAAAATATCATTCACCCTTGCAATGGACCAATACATGTTGCAGTCATCCGAGAAAAGAGGAATCCTATATAGAGGCAGCCCACAGACGATTACAGGAAGAACTGGGTTTCGATACGGAACTAACTGAAAAATTTCATTTTATATATAAAGCAGAAGTTGGAAGCGGATTAATAGAACATGAATTTGATCGTGTTTTTATAGGTTATTATGAAGGTCCTGTTTTAATAAATCCATTAGAAGTTGAAGAAGTTAAATGGATAGATCTTGATCAATTAAAACAAGAAATGAATCAGGAACCGGATAAATTTACCGAATGGTTCAAAATAATTTTTGATAAATATGAAGAATATATTCAAACGATTGCTGTTAGTTAATTATTAAACTTCATGGTATCTCAATTTGAATTTTTTTTGAAAGCCAGAGAAAGAGGTTTTCACTTAATTACAACGGAAATTCTCCAAAATATATCTCCTTTGCCAGAAAAAGGAATTCTTACACTTTTCATACAACATACATCTGCGGCTTTATCCATAAATGAAAATACAGATCCAGAGGTAAGAATAGACATGGAAAATATTTTTAACCGTTTGATTAAAGAAAATGAACCTTACTATATACATACTTATGAAGGAGACGATGATATGCCTGCCCATGCTAAAAGTGTAATTATAGGGGCAAGTGTAACAGTACCAATTACCAAACATAAATTAAATTTAGGAACCTGGCAGGGACTCTATTTATGTGAATTCAGAAATCGGGGAGGAGTACGAAAAATAGTAGCAACTATTTTATATTAAAAATCTCTTTAAATTTAATCAAATTAGTAAACTTCTCTGTTTTATCTTATTATTTAGTTTAATTCTATATTCAATATAGATAAATTAAAACATTGCTATTATAATATTTTCAATTTTAATATAAATTTAGTGTTGTCATATTTTAACTTTTTCGTAAACTGTCATATTCTTCCTAAATAATATCTATTTTTTCCTGCTAATATTTGATATTAATATAAATTTTATAATTCGAAGTTGTTTTATTTGGTTAAAAATATCATATTCGGATAAAAAACTCTATATTTCTGAAAATCAACAAGTATTATTTATAATGATTCTAAATTTCAAAAGATTTAAAGATATTAAGATGTTTATGTCTTTTTATGTTTTTTAATATATATATTTGGGCAATGAAATTATCCAAGACCCTATAGAATGTTCTCAAAAACCAGTGAATATGCAATAAAAATTATGATTTATCTCAGTGCTTATAGTGATAAAAATAATTTGCGGCAGGTAAAAGAGATTAGTGATTCTTTAGAATCACCGGAGGCCTTCACAGCTAAAATTTTACAACAATTGGCGAAGGTAGGTTTACTATATTCTATGAAAGGGAAAAATGGTGGATTTACAGTGGGAAGAGAAGTTAATAATATTAAAATATACGATATCGTGATAGCGATAGATGGGGAAAAATCAGTATCGGCTTGTATTTTAGGTTTGAATGAATGTTCAACCGAAAACCCATGTCCTTTGCATCATAAATATTACAAAATCAAAGCCCTTATAAAAGAGAATATATTGGAAGCTAATCTTGATGATTTAAAAAATAAGTTAAAATATTTAAAATTACGTTAGTGGCATGAAGGTTGCAAATTCTCTTGAAATTATAACTGGAAAACTAGGGGGAATGAAAAGTATATTTTATCAAATAGAAAATTAAAACTATTATCAAAATAACATTTTTATGAGTACTAGTCTTTTTCAGTCACACAAGATATTATTTCTTAATACACTGGCCTTTACAATATGTTTTGCCTGCTGGACTCTTAACGGGGTTTTAGTTACTTATTTGGTAGACAAAGGAATTTTTGATTTTACAGTTGTACAAACAGGATGGTTATTAGGTATACCCGTATTAACGGGTTCATTGCTTAGACTTCCGGTAGGAATTATGACCGATAAGTTTGGTGGCAAATATGTATTTGCCGGACTTTTATTTTTCTGCGCAATACCTTTATTTTTACTAACTATGGCTCAATCTTTCTGGATGTTTGCTTTACTGAGCTTTTTATTTGGAATTGTGGGTACAAGTTTTGCAATTGGTATAGGATATACATCTGTATGGTATCCTAAAGACTGGCAGGGAAGAGCATTAGGTATATTTGGAATGGGAAATGCAGGTGCTGCATTAACTACATTTTTTGCACCCAGTTTACTAAATTATTTTTCACAGCACGATCCTCAGAACGGATGGAAAATGTTGCCGGTGACTTATGCTGTAGTATTAGTAATTATTGGTTTATTATTTATAATTTTTGCTAAAAATAAAAAACCAGCCAGTAGTTCTAAAACAATTACTCAGTTGCTTCAACCACTAAAAAAAGGAAGAGTATGGAGATTTGGTTTATACTACCTTTTAGTTTTTGGTTTTTTTGTAGCCTATTCACAATGGCTGGTTCCTAATTTTATGAATGTATATGGCACAACATTGGTAATGGCAGGAATGTTTGCTTCATTTTTCAGTTTACCTTCAGGGGTAATAAGAGCTTTCGGAGGTTATTTGTCAGATAAATACGGAGCAAGAAAAGTGATGTACTGGGTATTGGGTACATCAGTAGTATTTAGCTTTTTGCTTATGTTTCCAAAAATGGATATTTATACGGATGGGCAGGGAGTTTTGGCAGCAAAAGACGGAATTGTCACTAAAGTAACAGAAAATAGTATTACTATTGATACAAAAGAATATCAGATAAATAATAAGAAAGAGACAAAAGAAGAGAAAAGTTTGCTACCAGAGAAAAAATCATGGCAGGAAATAGTGGTGAAAGAAAATCAGCCGGTTAAAAAGAAAGAACTGTTAGCTAAGGGAATTACAGAAATTAAATTTGGAGCTGATATGTGGGTATATTTGGTTCTAGTAATTCTGATAGGTATTTCATGGGGGATAGGAAAAGCAGCTGTTTATAAGCATATTCCTGAATATTTCCCTAATGAAGTAGGAGTAGTGGGAGGAATGGTTGGACTGATAGGAGGACTCGGAGGATTTGTCGGACCTATTATTTTTGGCTATCTATTAAATTATACTGGACTTTGGACGAGTTCATGGATATTTATTTTTGTCATTTCATTAATATGTCTAATATGTATGCATAGAGTTATAGTGAAAATGATGAGAGATAAAATGCCGGAAATATCCAAAGACATTGAAAAAAAATAATACTGAATATATAATTAAAAACTAATAACAAATATGGCTACATGGCTTAAAGAATGGAAACCTGAAGATAATAATTTTTGGGAATCAACCGGGAAAAAAATTGCCTGGAGAACACTAACAATAACCACTATTTCATTAACCCTATCTTTTATTGTTTGGTATTTAATGAGTGGAATAGTAACTAAACTTCCGGGAATAGGCTTTAATTTTACTGAAAAAGAGCTTTTCTGGCTGGCATCTTTGCCAGGTTTAGCAGCAGGTACCTTACGTATTGTACACACGTTTTTAATTCCTATTTATGGTACCCGCCATACAGTTACCATTTCAACTCTTATTAAATTAATTCCTGTTGTAGGTATAGCCTTGGCAGTTATGAATCCACAAACTCCATTTTGGGTGTTTGCTGTATTAGCATTTACGATGGGATTTGGAGGAGGAGATTTCTCTTCATTTATGCCATCAACCAACCTGTTTTTTCCAGCAAGACTTAAAGGTACCGCTTTAGGTATTCAGGCAGGGATTGGAAACTTTGGGGTTAGTGTGGTGCAGTTTCTGACGCCTGCTCTTTTAGGAGTAGCAATTGTTGGAGCTCCACAAATTTTAAAAACTACGGATTCTGTTACTCATGAAATTGTAACCAAAGAGGTTTATCTGCAGAGTCCAGCATTAATATATGTACCAATACTTATTATAATGACTGTTGTATGTTGGTTCGGATTAAAAAGTATTCCACTAAAATCTTCTTTCAAAGAACAATTGGAAATATTCAAAATAAAACATACTTGGTTTTGTACTATAACCTATTTTATGACTTTCGGTACATTTTCAGGACTTGCAGCAGCATTTCCTTTAATGATTAAATCACTGTACGGAGATTTTCCTGGAGCACCGGATCCACTTAAGTATGCATTCTATGGTCCATTAATTGGATCTGCCAGTCGTGTTGCTTTCGGTTTTGTTGCAGATAAAGTTGGAGGAGCAGTGTTAACTACCATTACAGGAATAGGTTTTGTCGTTTGTATAGGAGTTATGATTGCTATGGGATCAGTTGCTCCAACATCTATGGAACAATTTCCATTATTTTTGGCAATGATGTTAACCATATTCTTTTTCTCCGGAATAGGAAATGCAGGGACCTTCCGCCAATATCCTATAATATTTAAAGATAATCCCGTACATGCCGCAGGAGTTATCGGCTGGACTGCAGCCATAGCGGCTTACGGACCTTTCATATTTTCATTAATTATTGGTGCTGTTCTTCATGCAACCAAAGAAGCAGGTATGAAAAATGCAAACAGCTTTTTCTGGGGTGTTTTAGTATTTTCAATACTGGCTACATTTATAAATTGGTATTACTACCAAAGAAAAGGAGCTGAAAGACCTAGCTAAAATAAAAAAGTACAAATTATGTTTAAATTATTTCAAACCTTAAACAGGCCGGCTTTAATAAAAGCAATCATTGTATCTGCTCTTACCATTATTTTGGTATTTGTAGGTTCCAGAGATTTGCAGAATTTTGATGCCGCTTTAATCGCTTACCTGTTCGGAGCTGTATTTGCTGTTTTTGGAGTAACTTACAGATATTCTATCTGGTTACAAAGACCTCCAACCAAGATGTATTGGAAACGCTCATGGCAGTTTTTCTTTAGTAAACATTTTGTTGCATATACTGTACGATCAGTAAGATTACTATTTCAGAACATTCTATTTCAGAAATTTATATATCCTAGAGGAAGAACTCGCTGGATTGGGCATTTTCTTTTAGCTACCGGATGTATGATTGCATTTTGTATTACCTTTCCTCTTACGTTCGGGTGGATACATTTTACATTAGAATCAGGGTCTTTGACAACTTACGAAGCCCATATGTTCGGTTTCAAAATGCTGGATTTTGAATTAGGTTCACTGATAGCCTTTGTAACCTTTCATGCTTTGGTATGGTGCTCTGTACTGGTAATCATTGGAGCTATTATGATGATGAAACGAAGAATGACCAATGGAGGGCTGATTGCTACTCAAACGTTCGAAGGAGACTGGTTGCCGTTATTATTACTGATAGCTATATCAGTAACAGGGATAGGAATATCCTTTGACTATACATATCTTGAAGGGAAAACCAATCAATTCATGTCAGTAGCTCACGCAGTTACCGTTATATTATTTCTTGTATGGATGCCTTTCGGGAAATTTTTCCACATTTTCCAGAGACCAGCACAATTAGGAGCAAATATTTATAAAACTGAGGGAATAAAGAACGGTATGGCAGAGTGTCCTCATACACATGAAAAATTTGCAACTCAAATGCATATAGACGATCTGAAAACAATTACCGAAGAATTAGGATTTGATTTTACACTCGAAGACGGAACTAATCATTTGGACTTTAGTCCGGAAGGAAAAAGATCAGCTTTAGCAAAAGCGCATCTGAGAGCAAGAGAAGAATCCGGAAGTTTTTTTGGATAATACTAGAAGAATAACATTTAAATTAATTAATAGATTATAAAAAAATTGTATGGCTAAATTACCCGTAAACGATGAGTTAATCATTGAGAAATTTGGGCCTCATAAACAATATACACCTAAAGATGGTTTCAAGGGAGTATCAGAGCCGGACAAATTAGTGAAAACACACTGTTGCTATTGTGGTATGCAATGTGGAATTCAGTTAAAAGTAAAAGATAACAAAGTAGTAGGATTTGAACCTTGGAAAGAATTTCCTTTTAACGAAGGAAGACTTTGTCCTAAAGGGGTTCAGAGATACCTTCAAAATAATCATCCGGACAGGTTGCTGTCTCCAATGAAAAGAGTGGAAGGAGTAGGTTTTGAACCTATTGAATGGGAAGAGGCAATGAATAAGACTGTCTCTGAAATTCAACGTATTCAGAGCACTTATGGAAACGATTCATTTGCCATGTTGTCCGGAGTATCCCTTACCAATGAAAAAAGCTACATGATCGGTAAATTTGCCAGAGTAGCATTAAAAACCAAAAACCTGGACTATAACGGGAGACTTTGTATGGTAAGTGCAGGTGGAGGAAATAAAAAAGCATTCGGCTTAGACAGAGCGTCCAATAACTGGACCGATCTTAAACACGCAGAGGTTATAATTGTTACAGGAGCAAATGTAAGTGAAACATTTCCTACACTAACCTACCCTATTTGGGAAGCTAGAGATAATGGAGCCAAGCTTATAGTGATAGATCCAAGGATTATTCCTTTAGCTAGAACAGCTGATTTACATTTAGCTTTACGTCCGGGTACGGACTCTGCTTTATATGGAGCAATGCTAAAAGTTTTATTTGATAATGACTGGATTGACAGAGAATTTATTGAAGAACATACGTCAGGATTTGAAGATACATTAGCTTCTGTTCAGGATCATACTTTGGAATGGGCAGAAAATATTACCGGAGTTCCAGCGGAAAAAATTTATAAAGCTGCTGAAATGTGGGGAAAAGCAAAAACCAGCTTTTTACTTCATGCACGAGGAATCGAGCACCATACAAAAGGAGTAGATAATGTGGTTGGATGTATTAACCTTGTACTGGCTACCGGAAGAATAGGTAAACCATACTGCGGATATGCAACCATTACCGGTCAGGGGAACGGACAAGGCGGTAGAGAGCATGGTCATAAATGTGATCAGCTACCGGGAAACAGAGATATTGAAAATCCGGAACATCGTAAATATATTTCCAGCGTATGGGGAATAGATGAAAAAGATTTGCCAGGTAAAGGATTTAGTGCCTGGGAAATAATAGAAGCCATACACAGAGGAGAAATCAGAGGATTACTTTCTATTTGCTTTAATCCCTTAGTATCACTTCCTAATAACAATTATGTTCGGGCAGCACTTGAAAAATTAGAATTTTATGTAACGATAGATTTCTTTTTAAGCGAAACCGGGCGACATGCTGATATTGTTTTACCAGGATCATTACACGAAGAAGAAGACGGTACAGTAACTACGGCAGAAGGAAGAGTAGTAAGAATTAATCAGGCAATAACATCACCAGGGAAAGCCAGAAAAGACAGTGATATTATAAAAGAATTAGCCAGACGTTTGGGAGCCGGAGATAAATTTAGCTTTGAAAACAATGAAGCAATATTTAATGAGTTAAGAGTTGCATCCAAAGGAGGAACTGCAGATTATTATGGCATTACATACGAAAAGATTGAAAAAAACATGGGAGTATTCTGGCCATGTCCGTCATTAGATCATCCGGGAACACCAAGATTATGGGAAGATAGGAAATTTAAGACTCCTGACGGAAAGGCTCATTTCAATCCTGCGCCTTATAAATTATCTACAGAGATGACTGACGAGGAATATCCGATTATACTAACAACTGGAAGGGTCGTTTCTCAATATTTAAGTGGATGTCAAACAAGACGAATAGGAAAATTAGTAGATCAGTATCCGGAACCGTTAATGGAAATTCATCCGAAGCTGGCTCGTCAATATAATATTACCGATGGAAATTTGATAAAAGTATCAACAAGAAGAGGGGAGCTGACTTTACCAGCAAATGTAGTTGAAACGATTAGGGAAGATACAATTTTTATTCCATATCACTGGGGAGGAAAACATTCCGCCAACATGCTCACTATAGGAGCTTTAGATCCGGTATCCAAAATACCCGAATTTAAAGTATGTGCATGTAAAATAGAAGATACAGGAATAAAAGCTCAGGATTCTCAGTTATCAGATGCTTTTCAAAGTTTTGACAATTAATAAAATCAGATTATGACTACCACAGATTATAATAAAAATATGGGTTTCTATGTAGATATGCAGCGTTGCATAGGATGTCATTCCTGTGAAATGGCTTGTGCAGAATGTGAAACCAATGGTCAGGAAAGTATGATTCATATTCACTATGTAGACAGAAAGCATACCATTCAGACCACCGTACAGGTTTGTATGCATTGTGATGATCCGGTATGTGCTAATGTATGTCCGGCAGATGCAATTACCAAAGATACCTTCGGAGTTGTACAATCAGCCAATACGGCTCGTTGTATAGGCTGTTCCAACTGTGTAATGGCTTGTCCGTTCGGTGTTCCTAATAAAAAAGAAGAAGCCGAATTAATGATGAAATGTAACATGTGCTATGACCGAACCAGTGCAGGATTAAAGCCTATGTGTGCAACCGTTTGTCCGAGTGGAGCATTATTTTATGGCACCCTGGAAGAAATAGAAGAAAAACGACCGCATAGTACTCCGGTTAATAAATTCATATTCGGAGATCAGGAAGTAAAAACAAAAGTTAATATTATGATGCCTAAAGGCAGCAAAGAATTAAAAGTTCACTAACCTAAAATCAAGAATAATGTCGAAAGATAATAAGACACCCGTATGGAAATCCGACTTTCCTGTTAAACAAGATGAATCTGTCCATGTATCCCGGAGAGAATTTGCTAAATTTTTATGTTTATTATCAGGAAGTTTGGCTTTAGGAAATGGAGCAATTGCTGCTAAATCCTTATTTTTTCCCAAAGATAAAGTTAACGAAGAATATTTTGTTTGTAATTCCTCGGAAGTTCCAATTGGGAAAATGAAAGCTTTTGTTATAAATGATAATCATAAAATACCTTATATATTAATTCATTTAGGAGAAGATAAATGGCGATGTTTTGAACAAAAATGTACACATTTATCCTGTGCGGTACTTTACCGTCACGATTTGAAAAAAATTGAATGTCCGTGTCACAAAGGATTTTTTGATCCTGAAACCGGAGAAGTATTACAAGGTCCGCCACCAAGACCATTGCCACAATTATCCGTTGTGATCAGAGATGGTAAAGTTTTTGTGACAGAAAAAGAAATAGCATAACAATATGAGCGATTTTAGAGAAGCCCAAAATACGGCACATCCTAATAAAACCAATATTTTGATGTCTGCCATCATAGTAACCCTTATACTGATACTTACCCTTCAGATTTGGATGATGTACGGAGCATTAAACAATGCACTGGATGACAACCATGGGTTTGCAATAGCCACATTTATAGGTTCTTTATTCTTATTTATTGCCGGTTTGTTTTTATTAAAATACTTACCTGAGCCAAGAAGAAAAAGAGAACAAAATCCGAACAACAAATATGAGTAAACTGGTTGATTCGTTTAATAGAAAACATGACTATCTGAGAATTTCTCTTACAGACAGTTGTAATTTCCGGTGTTTATATTGTATGCCCGATGAAAACATGCAATGTCTTCCACACAAGGAATTGATGCAGCCAGATGAAATTTATGAGATAGCAAAAACGTTTACAAACTTTAATACAAATAAAATACGTCTTACCGGAGGGGAACCTCTGGTAAGACATGATTTTTCGGAAATAGTCGAAAAATTATCCCAGCTTCCCGCCGAAATAACTCTAACTACCAATGGGGTATTATTACATAAATACCTTAAGCTTTTTAAAGATAAAGGCATCAAGTCAGTAAACATAAGCATAGACAGTCTCGATCCTCAAGTCTTTCAATCTTTGACAAAGCGGAATGTATTATCCCGGGTTTGGGAAAATATTTTGTTATACGTAGAGGAAGGTTTTCACGTTAAGCTCAATGTAGTCGTTATGAAAGGAATTAACGATAAAGAAATCGTTAACTTTGTAGAGCTGACAAAAAAATTACCTTTACACGTTCGGTTCATAGAATTTATGCCTTTTAGCGGTAATCAGTGGGAAAAAGACAGAGTGGTCACCATGCCTCAGATGTTGCAGGTTATTGCTGAGCAAGAATCTATTGCCAAGTTGAAAGATGAGGTAAACGATACAGCCAAAAAATATATGATTCAGGATGCCGTTGGAACCTTTGCTTTCATTACTACCATGAGTCAGCCTTTTTGTGGAGGATGTAACCGAATGAGGCTAACAGCAGATGGTAAAATGAAAAATTGTTTATTTGGAAAAGAAGAATTTGATATACTGGGAACTCTGCGTAAAAATGAAGATATACTTCCTGTAATACAACAATGCTTATTCTATAAGCATAAAAAGATGGGAGGACAGTTTGAAGATTTTAAAAAAGTAAATCCTGAAGATTTAACTAACCGTAGTATGATTAAAATAGGAGGTTAAATACTTTAATACCGTTGTGACAAAAAAGACCTATTGATATGGAATTTATTACAGTAAATCAGGCACGAACAATCTTAAATGAAGAAATAGAAACTAAAAGCGTAACATACCTTAGTCTTACGGATGCTTTATATCATTATACAGCCAAAGAGTTAATAGCAGGTGTAGATGTTCCCGGCTTTGATAATTCTGCAATGGATGGCTATGCTTTTGCATATGCTGATTTTGAAAAAAAGCTGCCTTTAAAAATTACACATGTTATAAAAGCGGGGGATACATCACTTCCTCATATAAAAGAAGGAGAAGCTGCACGTATATTTACAGGAGCACCTATGCCTGATGGGGCAGATACGGTAGTAATGCAAGAAAAAGTGAAGGTTGAAAATAACCAGTTATTTCTGGAAGAGCAGGAAATTTATAAAGGTCTTAATGTTAGATTGCGAGCATCGCAGACCAGAAAAGGAGAAATTTTAGTTTCTGAAAATACATATATCAATTCAGGGTTGCTGAGTTTGTTGGCAGGCTTTGGATTTGATAAAATTCCGGTTTATTCTTTTCCCGATGTTGGTATTTTAGTTACAGGAAGCGAACTTGTTGAGCCCGGAAAACCTTTACAACCCGGACAAATTTATGAAAGTAACTCTCCCTCTCTGCAATCAGTATTGCGTGATATGAACATAACTTCATTTCCGCCTGAAAAAGTCAAAGATGATAAACAATCAACGATAGAATCAATCAATGATAGTTTAAATAAAGTAGATGTGCTTTTAATAACCGGTGGAATTTCGGTAGGTGATTATGATTTTGTAAAAGAATCTTTACAAGAATGCGGGGTAAAACAATTGTTCTATAAAGTGCAGCAAAAACCTGGAAAACCACTTTTTTTTGGTAAAAAAGATAATAAATACGTTTTTGCACTTCCCGGAAATCCGGCCTCAGTGCTTTCATGTTTTTATCAGTATGTACGTCCTTTTTTAGAAGGTATAAAAGGAAACAAAAAATGTAATAACTATAAAGCTAAAGCGGTTTTAGATACTGATTTTTATAAAAAAAACACATTAACCTTATTTTTAAAAGGGTATTGGGAAGAAGGAAAAGTACGGATTTTATCTTCACAGGAATCGTATAAAATGGATTCTTTTACTATTGCCAATTGCTGGATAGAACTGGATGGGCAGCCACGTACTTTAAAAAAAGGGGAAGAAATTACAGTATGGAAAATTTAAAAATTGAGGGACATATATGGCTGGAGACTTCCGCAGGATTGAAAATAGGAAAAGGAAGAGCCTTATTGCTGGAAGAAATAGATAAGACCGGATCTATAGCTGCTGCTGCACGCAATACTAATATTCCCTACAGAAAGGCTTGGGGAATGATTAAGGAATTAAATAAAGGCAATACACAACCGCTAGTGATAAAAAGTGTGGGTGGACGCGAAGGAGGAGGAGCAGTTTTAACTCATGAAGGGAAAAAAATACTTGCTGAATTTAAAAGGATAGATCAACAATTTTTTTTATTTAAAAACAGCACATTATGATTCAAGAAGCCTATATTCTGGCCGGAGGAAAAAGTAGCAGAATGGGAGAAGATAAAGGCTTAAAAAACATCGGTCATAAGCCCATGATTGAATCGGTAATTCAACAATTAAAAAAAAACTTTTCTGTAGTGAAGATAAATACTCAAAATATTGATTATAAAATATTTGAATTGCAATTAATTCCCGATATAATACAGGACAAAGGTCCGCTGGGAGGTATTTACACTGCTTTAAACGATTCGGGAGGAGATATATTTGTGGCCAGTTGTGATATACCATTAATATCTTCAGAATCTATTCAATATATACTGAAACAACATAAAAAAGGAAAAGTAACCGTAGCCTCCTATAAGGGAAATATACATCCGTTGTTTGGAATTTATACTCAAGAGATAGTACCGAAACTTAAAAAGAAAATAGAAAATAATAAGCTGAAAATGAGGAGTTTTATAGAAGAGGTAGAAGCTGATATTGTAGAAATGAGCATAAACTTCCCTACAGATTTTTTAGCAAATATAAATACACCAGAAGAAATCAGGTCCGTTGAAAAACTAATAAAATATGAATATTAAAATTTTTGGAAAACTAACAGATATCTTTCAGACAGAAGAATATTTGTTAAACGAGAAGATAACCACCGTTTCCGATTTAAAACAGAAACTGGAAGTCCTTTTTCCTTCGTTACAATCTCTTACTTATCTGGTAATAGTTAATAACGAAAATACACAGGATAACGATTCAATTTCAACAAATTCAGAAATAGCATTATTACCCCCGTATTCCGGTGGATAAACCATTTGTAAACAATGAATTTACAACGATATAACAGACAAACCATATTATCAGGATTTGGTAAAAATGCACAGGAAAAACTTTTTCAATCCAAAGTATTGGTACTGGGAGCAGGAGGTTTAGGATGTCCGGTATTACAATTTCTGACTGCTGCAGGAGTAGGTACACTGGGAATTGTAGACTATGATACGGTTGATATTTCAAACTTGCAAAGACAGATTCTATTTGATGAAAATGATGTAGGAAAGCTAAAGACAGAAGCAGCAAAAGCTAAACTGCAAAAAATGAATTCTGAAACTGAAATTCGGATACATTCTGAAAAATTAACTTCAGACAATGCATTATCCATATTTACCCCTTATCAGGTTATTGTAGATTGTACCGATAATTTTCAGGTCAGATATCTTGCCAATGATTTATCACGGCTATTAAATAAACCATTGGTATATGGCGCTATTTATCAGTATGAAGGACAAGTATCGGTCTTTAATGTTGAAAAAGACGGTGAATCTACCAATTACAGAGATTTATTTCCTACGCCACCTCAACCGGCAGAAGTACCTACCTGTAATGAAGCAGGAGTTTTAGGAACATTATCCGGAATTATTGGAGTTGTTCAGGCTAACGAGGTCATCAAATTGCTAACCGGTATAGGTAAGCCCTTGGTTCATAAATTATGGATTATGAATATCTTAACTTATGAAACCCGGACAATTAAATATAAAAAAGGAGATTCCAACACTTCTCCTGAAACTATTGAAGAACTGTTGACAACTTCTTACGAAGAACTTTGCGGTTTTTTTACGCCAAATAATGAGATAGATGATAAAGAGCAGCTAAAATCGCTTCTGAGTAAAAAAAATTCCGTGCTGGTAGATGTTCGTAATGAAGACGAATTACCCAAAATACAGGAATTTGATTATACACTAATTCCATTATCTGTATTGGAACAGCAAATTGAACAATTAAAGTCATTTGATTCTATTATTTTTGTATGCCGTTTGGGAATGAGAAGTTTACGGGCGGTACAAATTGCCAAAGAAAAATATCCAACTAAAGATATACGCCATATCAAAGATGGAATAGAAACAATAATATAATGAGTAAAATAAAAAAAATATTTATCGAAGGAGCTATTTCCTCCCAATTTGTAGCCGATAGTATTGAAAAACATACTGTAAAAACCAATATCGGAGGGCATAGTATTTTTCTGGGGCAAATACGAGCAGATTCTAAAAATGGTAAAGAAGTAGAATCCATTGAATTTACAGCGTATCAGGAAATGGCAGAAAAAAAACTTGCGGAAATTCGTGAAGACATATTCTCTAAATATAACTTGGTATGCATGCATGTCTATCACAGCCTGGGAATTGTTAAAAAAGGAGAAATATGCCTGTTTGTATTTACTTCCTCAGGCCATAGGGAGCCGGCCATTCAAGCCTGTAACGAAATGGTGGAAAGGCTGAAAAAAGAATTGCCGATATGGGGGAAAGAAATTTACGACGACCATACACATCACTGGAAAGAAAATAGATAAAATATGAATACAGCTCAACCGGTTTTAGTATCATTAAACGCAGGAAAAGAAGAACCGCTGGAAGATTCAGGATTTTTAAGTGCCATAAATAAAAAGAAGCTTAATGAGCCTGCGCTGGTAACCAAATTAGGATTAAAATCTGATGTTCAGTCAGATAAACGTTTTCATGGAGGAATAGATAAAGCTATTCATCAATACGCGTATGAAAATTATACTTTTTGGGAAAATATTCTTCCGGATACTACAAGGTTGAAGCAAATGGCAGCGTTTGGAGAAAATATTACTTCCGTAGGAATGACGGAAGATACCGTAATGATAGGAGATCAATATCGTTTAGGTGGCTGCATTCTGGAAGTAAGTCAGGCACGTCAGCCCTGCTGGAAGCTCAACTATAGGTTTAAGTATCCAACTATGGCAGAAGAAGTACAAAATAGTCTCAAAACAGGCTGGTATTACAGAGTTTTGGAAGAAGGACAAGTACAGGAAGGAGATAAATTTGTATTATTGGAGAGGCCATATCCCGAAATTTCTTTAACCTATCTACTTCATATTTTATATAAAGATTGTTTAAATAAAGAAGCTCTATATGAAATTCTGAAGATTAATATTCTGGCTGAAAGCTGGAAAAATACTTTGACTAAGCGATTGGAAACAGGAGAAGTGGAAGATTGGAAAAGAAGGTTATATTTACAAAACAAATAAAATTTAACTAATTATTAAAAGTAACAAAATTCACTTATATGAAATTTAAATTAGCACTGGTATGCATTTTTTTATTAGGAACTATGAAAACTATTTATTCACAAAAAATACAGGTGGGTGGAGAAATAAGAAACCGGGGAGAGTTAAGAAATGGTTTTAGAAAACCATTGGCTGATTCCATAGATCCTTTATATGTACATAATCTCAGATTAAAGCTCTATGGTTCTTATACATCGGAAAAATTTAAAGCTAAAGTAACCTTGTTGGATTCTAAGATATTCAGTTCAGATCATTCCGTAAGAACCGATAATTTTTTTGGAATTTATGAAGCTTGGGGTGAATATTTCTTTAATCCGCAAATTTCAGTTTCAGCAGGAAGACAAATTTTGGAGTATGATGATAACCGCTTGTTTTCTGCAGGTGCCTGGAGTAATACACCCAATGCTCACGATTTGGTTAAATTGAAATATAACACCGAAAAAGTAAAGGTAAATGTTGGAGGTGCGTGGAATAATGCTTCAGTTTCCTTATACAATGCGGCTAAAAGTTACGAATCTATGTTTTATGGATGGGGAATGTATTCATTTCAGAATTTCAATGTATCTGGTATCTGGGTAAATGAAGGAATTAAAAATACCCTGCCCGGCCGGGGAAATAAAACTTCAATATATAAAAATACACTGGGGGGAAATATAGGTATGAAAAATAAAAATATGCCTCTTTCCATCTATTTGACAGGATATTACCAGTTCGGTTACGATAAGGCTGATAAAAAGCTCGATGCCTTTTTTCTTGGTTTAAAAAATCAATATACATTTTCTGATAAAATTAAAGCATCTCTGGGAGCAGAATACTTATCCGGAACCAGTTCAAAGGCATCAGGCAGTTCAGATCATACATTTAACAGGCTCTATGGGGCACACCATAATTACAATGGTACTATGGAATATTGGATAGCAGTACCCACTCAGGGGCTCGTAGATATTTTTGCAGGAGCAGATGTAAAAGTGCTTCCAAAATTAAGTGTAAACGGAAGCTTTCACACTTTTGCAACCGCGCGGGAAATACAAAATCGAAATAATAAAGGAATAGGTTCTGAACTGGATATGCAGGTAGATTATAAGTTTTCTCAGTCATTCTCTCTGCAAGGAGGCTGGAGTTGTTATTTTAAAAACAAAGGAACCGATATATTGAAAAAACAGACTCAGACAGAAACACGTTTTCCATATTGGGCCTATCTTATGATTACGTATAAGCCTGAATTTACAATCAAAACCAAAAACAAACAATAAACCTATGGTAAATATAACCTCAAAAAATAACACTTTACGTAAAGCCATTGCGCAGGCTGAAGTAAAAGTGAGTTCTATGGAAACTATTCATGCCATAAAAGAAAATCGTGTACCCAAAGGAAATGTTTTTGAAATGGCAAAAACGGCCGGTTTATTTGCTGCAAAAAAAACCAGTGATGTTATTCCGGATTGTCATCCGTTACCTATAGAATTTACTTCTATTACCTTTGAAATAAATGAACTCATTATTACTATAAAAACAGAGATTCATACGATCTATAAAACCGGTGTAGAGGTAGAAGCTATGCATGCTTCATCGGTAGTTGCGCTGACCATGTATGATATGCTGAAGCCTATCGACAAAAAAATTGAAATTCAAAATATACGGTTAGTTGAAAAAAGAGGAGGTAAATCGGATAAACAGGATGTTTTTGAAACTCCGCTTAAAGCAGCAGTTATTGTGTGTTCCGATAGTATTTCAGCCGGAGGAAAAGAAGACAGGGCAGGAAAGGTGATTATGGAAAAACTTTCGAAATGCCAGGTTGAAATTTCCGATTATCTCATTATCCCCGATGAAATAGTCCAGATTCAGGAAAATATAAAAAAATATGTATCGCAACAGTTGGATATGGTGCTGGTAACCGGTGGAACCGGATTATCCAAACGCGATATCACACCGGAAGCAGTACAACCTTTGCTGGAAAAAGAAATACCCGGTGTTGCTGAAGCAATGCGCACGTACGGGCAAAACAGAACTCCGCTGGCCATGCTCTCCAGAAGCGCAGCTGGCCTGGTTAAAGAAACACTGGTAGTTACCCTGCCGGGATCTACCAAAGGAGCCGAAGAGTCTATGGATGCCATTTTCCCCTCCCTGCTTCATATTTTTAAAATCAGAAACGGAGGGCAGCATTAATTTATAACCTTAAAATATATAACTCATGAAACGTTTTTTACACTTATTAATCCTTTGTGCTTTTACAGTCGGAATTTCTTCCTGTACCAAAGAAAGAAAAGCAACAGTGGCTGCGGCAGCCAATCTGCGATATGTTTTAGAAGAAATTAAAACCCAATATATAAAAGATAACCCGGAGGCAGATCTACAGATAACTTATGGTTCTTCCGGAACTTTAAGCCAACAGATTATCAACGGAGCCCCTTTTGATTTATTTATGTCGGCAGATACCAAGTTTCCTCAAAAGCTGGTTGAAAAGGAAAAGACTTCCGGTTCTTCTAAAAATTATTGTTATGGAAGGGTAGCCTTATGGGCAGCGAAAATACCAGTAGAAAAAGGCCTTTCTGTTTTACTTCTTCCGGAGGTTAAAAAAATAGCTATAGCTAATCCGGAACATGCTCCTTATGGAAGAAATACGGTTACAGCACTACAGGATCAAGGCATTTACGATTCTGTGAAAGACAAAATCGTATGGGGCGAGAATATAAATCAAACTGCACAATTTGCATTCTCAGGCAATGCAGAAGTAGGTTTTATAGCTCTTTCACTGGCGTTGGCTCCGGAAATGGCAAACCAGGGAAGTTATTATGTTTTACCCGAAAACATTTGTCCGCCTATAGCACAGGCAGCCGTATTAATCAAAGGATGGGAAAAAAACGGAGAAGCCTCACGCTTTCTGGATTATATAACCAGTTCCCGATGTGATAGTATCTGGACTAAATACGGTTACGGATTGGTAAAAAAATAAATTTAGTATTGGAAGCGGACTTTTCAAATACATTAGTATTAACTGGAAAACTGGCCGTTAGTACCACAGCTATCCTTTTACTTTTAGGCTTACCTATAGCTTATCTGCTGGCTTATACTCGTTTTAGGGGTAAGGCATTGGTAGAAGCTCTTATTTGTATGCCTATGGTGCTGCCGCCCACGGTGATAGGTTACTATCTGCTGGTAGCCTTTAGCCCTACCAACAGCTTCGGAGGCTTTTTGGAAAAATATCTGAGCACACGTCTGGCCTTTACCTTTGAAGGAGTGGTTATTGCCAGCGTAATTGCCGGACTGCCGTTTATGATACAACCCCTTCAGAACGGTTTTTCATCGCTTCCTTCCAGTTACAGGGAAGCTTCCTATACCTTGGGAAAATCAAAATGGGTAACTTTTTACCGGGTGTTGCTTCCCAATTGTAAATCTTCCCTTATTACAGGTATTGCGTTAACATTTGCCCACTGCATCGGGGAATTTGGTATTGTTCTTATGGTAGGAGGAAACATTCCCGGAGAAACCCGTATTGCTTCTATTGCTATTTACGATGAAGTACAGGCACTAAATTACGAAACCGCTCACCAGTACTCTTTTATTCTTTTTATTATTTCCTTTATCCTGCTGACCCTGATTTATAGTATCAATAAAAGTTTTAGAGTGAACATGTTGTAGATATGATAAAGATAGATGTTGAGCATAGCATTTTAACCGCCGAAGGTAAAAAGACGTTGAAAGTAAATGAACATTTCAGGGAAAATGAGTTAATCTGCATATCCGGAGCCTCCGGAGCAGGCAAAACTACCTTGCTGAGAATGATTGCCGGACTGGTTACTCCTGACAGGGGAATGATTGAGATAGGCGGGCAGAAGGTATTTGATTCTGTTAAAAAAATAAATTTTTCGCCTCAGAAAAGGAACGTAGGATTTATGTTTCAGGATTATGCTTTGTTTCCGAATATGAATGTGGAAAAAAACATACGTTTTGCACAGTCAGGAGAAAAGGATCCGGAGTGGATTCATCGGCTGATTACCACTTTTGGATTGGAAAATCTTAAAAAACAGCAGGTTACCCAACTGTCGGGAGGGCAAAAGCAACGTGTAGCTCTGGCTAGGGCCTTAGCATCTAAAGCGCGTATTTTATTGCTGGATGAACCTCTTTCGGCAGTAGATAATAAAATCAGACGGGAGCTACAGGATGAAATCGTTAAAGCCCACCGTTTGTTACAATCTACCACCTTATTGGTAAGTCATGACGAAGACGAAATAAACAAAATGGCTTCCAGTATCTTATATATAGAACAAGGCAATTCACATCTGAAATCTGCCGGAATTTAAGACCTAATTTTTATACTAAAGAGTCAAAATTATAATGTATTATTCACATTGATTATTGTAGTATTCAATAATTTTTTCTTTATCTTGAATTTGAAATTCTCTTTTCCTTATTTTAGTTGCTAGTTCAGGACAGTCGGAAAAATAGCTTTCGGCAATCAATCGTAAATATATATTAGGATTTAATGTCATGGAATTATCTCCAATGTAAGTCATACATTCCTCTTCTGGTTTTTTGAAAAAATATTTAATACCCACAAGACCTTTTTGACCTACTGAATAAATTTCAAGATACGAATCTTTCAATGTATAGAGCTGCCCACCTTCATATAAATTAAGTTTAGGAGTTGATAAAGTTTGAACAACCCATAGATTTTTGCTTTTTGAAATCCATTTTTTAGTTCTGTATAATTTACTTGTTAACCGAGTAATTCTAAAGACATTTGTAGGCTCTTTCCATAGATAAATATCAGTAAGATTTTCACTAAGCAAAGTTATTTTACCATTTTCAGTTGGGATATTAATCTTTTTAAAATCTGAATAAATCTCAAATTTATTTGTTACTCCTGTATATACCTGATTATCATTAGAAATAATTTTAAAATTTATAATTTGGGAATATGAAAATAAGGAAAGGAATAAAGTGAAAATTAAAAGTAGAAATGTTTTATTCATAAGTAGTTATTTTTGGCAAAAATAAATAAATTATTTATTGAATATTGAACTCTAATTGTTTAATTTTTATAAAATTATAATAATCAGGCATAATTTCAAAATATTACTTTATCTTATTTAGCTTTAGTTTTTTGGTGTATAAAAATTCGTTAACTTAGTACATAGTATCTAAAATTTAAAATATAGTACGAGTTTAATAAAACAAACTCTAGGTTTATATTTTGAATTTTAATACTCAATTTAGTACTCATTCAGTTCTTCCCTCAGCACCCTGTCTAAAAATTCAAATTCTATGTGGGGGAGGAGGTGTTTCGCCATTTCCAGCAGGTTGTAAATATCAATCCGTACTTCTTCTTCCTCTTCTTCCGTAGGATTCTTATTTTCCAGTGAAAACAAATGCGTTTGGGAGGTATTGAGTAACGAAAGAATCGTAAAACCCAGTTGCTTGTAATTCGTAGTTCCGGTATTCATAAAACGCAGGGTACGGTCTTTTTTTAAATCTTTGATCCAGTCCTTTATTTCCGTGTTCAATTCTTCATCCATTTTATAGTATTTAAAACACAAAGAAAAAGAAGTATTTTTGAAAAAAGAACCAAAAACCGGATAAAAATACCCTTTCACAGTTGTAAAAAACTACTTACCTTTTTTTACCGGAATTTTTTCTATTTTTGTTAAAAGATAAATTTGTTATATCATGAACACAGATACAGTAAGCCCAAAAGCCCATCACGGAAGAAATGTAAAAAGATTACGCGAAATTTTAGGAATAAAACAGGAAGTATTGGCAGATAAGCTGGAGCTTTCTCAGCAAACGGTATCAAAATTAGAAAACAAAGAAATCTTAGATAAAGAAACACTAACGAAAATTGCAGAAGCTTTACATATTCCGGTAGAAGCTATTGAGAATTTTAATGACGAAGGAGCTTTAAATTTTGTGGCAAATACTTTTAATAATCATGATAATTCATCTACAATTAGTTATCAACCTACTTTTAATCCCATAGATAAAATTGTAGAATTGTATACAGAAAAAGAAGCTCTTTACGAGCGCATGATTCAGGAAAAAAATGAACTTATAGAGAAACTGTTGAGTAAGTAAATAGTTTGAAGAGAAAATATAACCGAATCTGTTAGATTTGCCTTTACTTTAAGAGAGTATAAAAGAAAAAAAATACTTAATCAGATAATTTTTTTATCTCAATTAGGGTAAAATAGTTATATTTGAAAGAAAAATGCAATTTATAATAAAAGATATAACTACTGAGAAGTTAATAGAAAATTTTCAGCAAAAACCGGTTAATTTTGGGGATGATTTTAGAAAAAAGCATCTTATGTCAGGTATAGAAAGTATAGAAATTCCTGATGGATCCGACAGGAACATAGAATTAAAAGATAGAGCTAGAATACTTATAGATTCTATTAGAGAAAATAGTTGGAGTATATTATTAGAAACCGAATTAATAAATGTATTGAATAGTAAAGTTTATACATTATATGAATATCAATATAATGGTGGACGTGGTTTTGATATATACATTGATATAAAAGTTTATTTGTATAAACATTCAGGTTATCCAAATAATATTAACAAAAAAATTGATGCTGAGTATAAAAAAGTATCTCTTTCAGGATTTATAAAACCGAGGGAAATATTAATTACACATTTTCACGGAATAATGTGAAAAATAGATCTACTTTTATTTGTAGTTTAATAAAAAATAATAAGTAGTTGTATTAATAACTATGTTTTTTAATATTAATTCTTTTAAATTTTTTTTGGTTCACTAAATAAAAAAAGGAATACATTAAAATGACATCTTGTAAATTCATTTTATACATTAAGACTATTTTCTCTTTAATTTTTTATAAAAGATTCTTTAGTTTTTCCGTTAGGGGCATAAATAACCAGGGTATACTCTCCCTCATACAAAGCGTCAACGTTAATAAATCGTTCGTTGGTCAAGATTCCTGAGAGTACTTTTATATCATTTATGTCGAATATTTCGTATGGAGCAAGAGCTATATTTTTCTTGATAAATAAAGTATCCGTAACTATAGTAGGATTTATAATAATAGAAGAATCGCTCATTGTTTCCGTATGCATTGTTACTTTCTGTTCTACAGGTTTTTCAGGAATTAACAGTTCCGAAAAGGAATCATCCTTTATCTTGTCTACCGGAGGTAATTCAGTATTTTTTTCTGCAGTTGAGGTAAGTAACTCTTTTTCTTGGTTGGAAAAAGTATCCGTTACATGTATTTCATCAGTAGAATCAGCGATTTTTTCAGAATTTTCCGGTTCTGGTAGTATTATATTTTGAACAGAACTGTTCTGTATTTCCGTATTACTTTTTCCTTTCTGTTCCTCGTTTCTTACAGTAATTAACACCTCAGAAAAGGAATTATTTTGTATCTTGTCTACCGGAGGTAATTCAATATTTTTTTCAGCAGTTGAGATAAGCAACTCTTTTTCCTGATCGAGGAGAAGCTCAGCCAGTTGGGGTTCCACACTGTTGGTAGGTTCTGTTTCCTTCAAGCTTTCCGGATTGGGTAGTACTTCAGGTGCTTTAGCCAAAGATTTAGTGGGAACTTCATCAATTTCTATAAGTTGGGAGATATTTTTTTTGGGAGTAGGAGCAAACGTTTGTTCAGGAGTAACCGATGAAAGGTTTTTTGTAGACGCAATGGCTGTAGATGGGTAGCTTTCCGGTGATTGTGCAGGAATTTGAACGGCAATTTTTTCGGTTTTTTCGTCCATTGTGTTAGGTAGAACCTGTTCGGATTGGGTTGTTTCCTTCGGTAGTGCAGCTAAGGTTTTAGGAGCATCCGGTTGGCTGGTTGCATTGCGGTTGGTAAAAGTAAGAGAGGCAAGTTGGGGAAGACCTTCCAAAACTAAATTTTTAACATTCATCAGCTGCTGAGATTTTACCTGAATATCCAAAGACCTAAGGTTAGGTAAATTTTTTACCACCAGACTATCTATACCTGAATCAGTAGGTAATTGCAATTGAGTGATTTGTGGTAAATTTTCCAGATGGAGAGAAGGGGTTTTATCGTCTTTGGCTGAATAATGAAAAAGAGACAGGGCCGATAAATCTGCCAGTTTTATTCTCGATAGATTTTTACCTTCCAGATGCAGCTCTTTTAAAGCAGGCAGCTTAGTAAGACTTACGTATTTTTGATTGTCCCCGCATTTTAGTATCTCCAAATTAGGTGCAAAGCTAAGATTCTCGGAAGTTAAATGCTCAGGAAATTGGTCGGTAAACAAGATTTTTAAATTACGTTGTTGCCCATACAGCATAGTTACTTTGTATTGGTAAAGTTCGGTAAGCTGGGTAAGTTCGGAAATATCAAACTTTATCTTAGCATACGGTGAACCGTAACAGGTAAGGCTGCGTAGATTAGTGAAATTTTTAATCCAGCGGGTATCCGGCCGTTCCGCCGGTATAAGTAAACTTTCTAATGATAATACCAGGCTGTATACCTCTAACGCTTCTTCTTTTGATATTTCACCATCCCCATTACTATCTATTTTTATAGCATTGCCTAGGCTGTTGCGGGCTATTGCATTATAAGGCGAAGAAATTAAAAGATATTCTTTTAAGAAGCTATCTCTGAAACTAATGTTCTGAGCAGGTAAAATACTGCTTAACATCATGAAAATAATGAATGAAGAGAACGAAAATATACGGGCATTCATAAAAATAATATCTTTTTGGGATAACAAATATACTTAAAAAGATAAAATAAAATTTTTATATGGTTATATGAATTTTTATAAAAGAAAAAAAAGCTTTTCTAAAATAGAAAAGCTTTTTAATTTTTGTATGCCGGAATTAAAATTTAGTTTTTAATGAACGGTTTATTTATTTTGCCTTTAGCGTAATGCAGGGTCATAAAATAAGAACCTTTCGGAAGAGTAGAAACAGTAACCTTGGGCGAAGTTATGTTCTCTGAAATTAAAAGTCTTCCATTAGTATCAAAAATTTCTACTTTAGTGATTTTTTCTTTTGTATTTATGTATAGAAAATCAGTAGCCGGATTAGGATACAGGGTAATTTCAGTTTGTGTTTTTATTTCATTGGTGCCTAAACTTTGATTGCAGTTGGTCGTTACTGATATATCTTTAGGATCAAACCGCAGTCCATCGCTACTTTGAGGTAAGAAATACCTATAAATTAAATCAATTTCTTCCTGATTATCGCAGCAAATAGATTCTAAACCTGGTTTTCTGTAGGTTAATACTCCTTCGTTAATCCAGGAGTCTAATACATTATTTTTTATTATTAAATGTTTTAGATCTTTTGTATAATTATAGTAAGTATAATCAATGAGCTTTAAATCGGATACATTAGGATTTTTAGAAAGATCTAAGGTTGTAATATTATTATCACTGCAATTTAAAGATTTTAAATTTTTCAATAGGGAAAGGTCAATATCGGAAATAGATGTTCTGGATATGTTCAGATCTTCAATTAGTGGATTGTTTGAGATATCTAGATCCTTAATATCCATATTATAAAAAAGACTTAGTTTTTTTAATTGAATGTTTTTACTTAAATCTATTTTCTTTAAGTAATAGTTACTAGACAAGTCGAGAGTATCTAATCGAATGTTTTGGGAAACATCAATAGCTTCTAAATTATTTTTTTTAAGAATCAAACTGGAAAGATTAGGAATGTTCTTAGATAAATCCAGCGAGGTTAATAAATTTTCAGTACAGTCAATACTTGTTAATTCAGGAAGATCCTCTAACTCTAACGTTTTAATTCCGGAGTATCTGATAGTAGAAGAATTGGTAATCGTATTTTTACAATCTAACGATTTTAGAAAAGGCAGTCTTTTAATTACCAAGTGTTTTTCTATTACCACATTATTTTGTGGAGTTTTAAAAGATATAGTATCAATCTTAGGTAAATTTTCCAGATAACAATAACGTCCGTTAATATTAAGCGCTTTAAGAGAAGGAAGATTTGCCATTATTAAACTATCTGAAGCGTAAGTTTCAGCCTCTTCAAGAGAAGGAAGATTATTTATAGCTAAATTTTCAGCATTTGCTGTTATTTTTTTTAGACTTTTAAAATCTGACAAATTTAATTTTTCGTAAGTAATTGTCGTTCCCGAATTATCTGAACTTCCTTGGACAGTATAGGAACAATTCAAATCTTCCAGATTAGGAGCCTGACTGTAAGATATTTTTAGTGGGGCATCCATAATTTTTAAATTAGGAAGATACTCGGGTAATTTAAGATAAAAGGGGTATTCTTTATAAAAGGAATGACCATTTTGATAATATAATTCTTTCAGATTAGTAAATCCGGTAGCGTCTAAAAATCGGGGAAACGAATTAGATTTTAAATACGAAACGGTACCACTATATAACAATATCCGTACGTTGGTAAAATATGTCAGATCGGAAGAACCTGTTTCAGTTTGATTCGGATACTGAGGATAAGTACTAGGATAAATGTTATTTATTCCTATTTTTAATTGATAAACCTTTAAAGCTTCCTGAAGGGAAATTTCCCCATCTCCGTTGGTATCTATAGCCATAGGATTACCATTGATATCTTTGGCTACCTCATTTTCAGCAGAAGAGGATAACAGGTAGTTTTTGAGTATATCGTTAGTAAACTCGATATTCTGGGCAGATAAATATCCGCAGAAACAGAATAAAATAAATAAAAAAAGATAAATTTTTGATTTCATATAATTTAATTTTCAGTAGTTTTTTATTAAGGGATTAATTTTTTATAAATTGTTTGTTTATTTTGCCTTTAGCATGGTGCAGGGTTATAAAATAATAACCCACTGGAAGAGTAGAAATAGTAAATTTTGGAGAAGATATTTTCTCTGAAATTAAAAGTCTTCCATTGGTATCAAAAATTTCTACTTTAGTGATTTTTTCACGTGTATTTATATAAAGGATATCAGTAGCCGGATTAGGATATAGGGTAACTGTTACTGGTGCTTGTACTTCTTCTGAATTTAAATTTTTATTACAGTTACTATCAAATATTATATCATTTAAATAGGTGAAATTTTTAAAAACAGAATTTTTTACGTTTTCAATTTCTTCATCATTATCACAACAAACATATTTCATATTTTGTAAATTAATTAAATAGTGACTATTGGAGATGATCCAAGGATCGAGTACCGAATTTTTAATAATAAGATTTTCTAATTTCGTAGGATTTTTAAGTTCAAAATATGGACTGTCGTTAAGCTCCAGATAAGAAATGTATTTTTGACTGGATAAATCTAAAGTCTTTATAAAATTTCCATAGCAAAACAGTTGTTTTAACCATATATTTTTAGATAAATTAATATCAGAAAGCTGAGTGCCTCCTATGTTCAGTTCTTCAAGTAATATATTAGACGTTAGATCCAATTCTTTAATCTGTGTTTTCTTAAGATTTATTTTTTTAAGTTTAAAATTATTTTCAAAATTTATTAGATCTAATTCTGTATTAAGAGATAAATCAATGGTTGATAAAAAAGTATTCTTAGATGTATCTAAAGATGAAAGTTTGTTATCTCTTGCGTTTAAAGAAATCAGATTTTTGTTTGAAGTTAAGTCTAAAGAAGATATTGCATTATGAGTTACATCCAGTGATGTCAGTTTTTTATTTAATGTAACATCCAGTGACTTAATATTGTAAGACACATACATACCATTTTCATCATAATGTTCAATTTCATAATCATTTGACAAAGATATTTGTTCAATATTTGTATTTTTAGATAAATTAATTGTAGAATCAAATAAATTATTACCCGCAAATAAATATTTTAAGTTAGGAATATTTTGTGACAAATCTAATGAAGATAAATAATTGTAAGAACAATCAATAGATTCCAGTTCAGGTAAATTTTCAAGTGTTAACGTTTTTATTCCGGCAGTTAATGTAGAACTACTTTTATATTTTTTATGAGAACAATTAAGTTTTTTTAAAGCAATCAAATTTTTAATGGTAAGTTCTTTACTATAAACATTAGAAAAAGTAGTTGTGCTAAAATCTAAATTCTCAATTTTAGGCAAATTTTCAAGATGAGTAAATTTACTATTTAATGAAATGGAATCCAGATTGGAGAGATTTTTTAAAACAATAGTGTCAGCATTTGCCGTTATTTTTTTTAGATTATTAAAATCTGAAAAATTTAATTTGTTAAAGATTTGTGGCTGAACATAACTATCAGATGCTGTTTGGACAGTATAGGAACAATTCAAATCTTCAAGATAGGGAGCCTGACTGTAAGATATTTTTATCGGGGCATCTACAATTTTCAGATTTGGTAGGTATTTGGGTAGAGTAATACTAAATGGGTAAGCTTTATAAAAATAATGTCCATCTAGATAGTATAATTCTTCCAGATTTGTAAATCCGGTAGCATCTACAATGCGGTTAAAGCACTTATAACAATTATGAGGAGTGTTACCCTCATATTTAAATATACGGACATTAGTAAAATAAGTAAGTTCAGAAGAAGAATCTGTTTCAGGTGGAGTACCAAGACTAGGATAAGTTGTAGGGTAAATATTATTCATTCCCACCTGTAGCTGGTACACATTTAGCGCTTCCTGAAGTGAAATTTCTCCGTCTCCGTTGGCATCAATAGCCATAGGATTCCCATTAATATCTTTGGCTATCTCATTTTCAGATGATGAAGATAACAGGTGTTTTTTAAGTATATCGTTAGAAAATTCAATATTCTGTGCATTTATACCTCCCCAAACATTCAAAAAGATTAATAAAAGAATGTGTACTTTTTTTTTCATATATTATTTTATCAATGAATTTAGATTAAAAACAATAGGTTATTTTATATTAAGTTTTAGTTTATTTTATAAAAAAAAACTTATTTTATATTAGCATATTTTTAAATTTAAATATTAAAAAAAAACTTATATTATTATTTAACAATTGATTATAAGGATAAACTCTATATAATTAAGTGCTAAATTTTTAATATGCTAAGATATTAAAAAATCAATGTTTTTGTATAACTTTATTTAGAATAAATTGAATAATTTGTTTTTAAAACAATTCAATTAAGAATGCGTATTTTTGAAAAAATTTTAAAGTAACTAATTTATGGATAAGTATCAAAATCCTTTAGAAAGTCGTTATTGTAGCGACGAAATGCTATATAACTTTTCTCCTGATAAAAAATTTACAACCTGGAGGAAATTATGGGTAGCATTGGCAGAAGTCGAAAAAGAATTGGGTTTAGATATTTCTGATGAACAGATTAAAGAACTTAAAGATAATGTTTCCAATATAGATTTTGCTCAGGCGGCAGAATACGAAAAAAAATTCAGACATGATGTCATGGCTCATGTGCATGCTTATGGAGATGTAGCTCCTAATGCCCGTCCCATTATTCACTTAGGTGCAACTTCTGCATTTGTTGGAGACAATACCGATTTAATTCAAATCAGGGATGGATTTGAATTAATAAAGAAAAAACTGGTTAATGTTATTAACGGGTTACACAAGTTTGCTTTAGAGTACAAAGACTTGCCTACCTTAGGGTTTACCCATTATCAGCCTGCACAATTAACAACGGTTGGAAAAAGAGCAACTCTTTGGTTGCAATCCGTTTTGCTTGATTTGGAAGAATTAGAATTTCGTATTCAGACTTTACGTTTCAGGGGAGTAAAAGGTACCACAGGAACTGCTGCCAGCTTTAAAGAATTGTTTAATGGAGATTTTCAGAAAGTAAAAGATTTAGATAAAGAATTATCCGGCAGATTTGGATTTTCTAATGTTTTTAAAGTAAGTGGGCAGACCTATGACAGAAAAGTTGATGCACAGGCATTGGAATTACTTTCCAATATCGCGCAGTCTGCACATAAATTTACCAATGATCTCAGATTATTACAAAACCTTAAGGAAGTAGAAGAACCTTTCGAAAAAAATCAGATAGGTTCCAGCGCAATGGCGTATAAAAGGAATCCTATGAGATCCGAAAGAATTTCTTCCCTTGCTAAATTTGTTATTTCCTTAGCTGCATCACCAGCTATGGTTGCTTCCACCCAGTGGTTTGAAAGAACTCTTGATGATTCGGCTAACAAAAGATTAAGTATTCCTCAGGCTTTTTTAGCTGTTGATGCCATATTAATTATATGGAATAATATTTTAGATGGAATGGTTGTTTACCCTAAAATGATCGAAAAGCACATTCATGAAGAACTGCCATTTATGGCAACGGAATATATCATTATGGAAGGTGTTAAAAACGGAGGCGATAGACAAGAACTTCATGAAATTATCCGTACTCACTCTATGGAAGCTGCCAGACAAGTGAAAATGGAAGGGAAATCCAATGACCTGATTGAGAGAATTATTGAAGATCAACGGGTTAATATAGATAAAAACAAACTCGTTCAATTGTTAAATCCTTCCAATTTTATAGGTTTTGCATCAGAACAAACCGTTGAATTTTTGGAACACGAAGTTCAGCCAATTCTGGATAAGTACAAAGATTTATTAGGTATTGAAACAGATTTAAAAGTGTAATTATTTTTTAAATCTCTCTCAAAAAATACATATCTTAACTTAAAATTTAACCTGACCGGATACTTTCCGGTTAGGTTTTTAATTTTTTAAAAAAGTTTATTTAATTAAAATTAGGTTTTCTCTTTTCTACAAATGCTGAAACGCCCTCTTTAAAATCATGGGTTTGAAAAAGATTTCCGAAAAGATCAATCTCCTTATCAAATCCTTGCGGACTGTCCGAAGCCTGAATAGCTTTTATAGCATGAGTAATGGCAGTAGAAGAATTTTTTGAAATTTTCAATGCCAGTTCTTTAACTCTGGGTAATAAGTTTCCCTGAGAAGTCACTTCATTGATTAAACCAATTTCCAAAGCTTTTTGAGCGGTTATCATTTCAGCTGAAAGAATAATCTGGTTAGCCCATCCTTTTCCTACCAGCTTAGGTAATCTTTGCGTGCCTCCGTATCCGGGTATAAGACCCAGGGTAACTTCAGGAAGCCCCATTCTTGCATTTTCAGAAGCTATTCGTATATGACAGGCCATTGCAAGTTCCAGTCCGCCACCCAGTGCAAAACCATTTATAGCAGCAATTACCGGTTTGGATAAATTTTCAATCTTGTTAAAAACAGTTTCGTGAATATTTTCAGCAAACTCATTAATGTGCCCGGCATCCAAATCTAAAAACTCCTTTATATCAGCTCCAGCTACAAAAGATTTATCACCGCTTCCGGTAATAAAGATTACCCGTGTGTTTCTGTCTTCTTCCAGCATGGAAATGCATTCGCTTAACTCCGTTAAAGTTGCTGAATTAAGTGCATTTAACTGTTGAGGTCTGTGAATGGTAACCGATGAAATTTTGTTTTCCTGCGAAACCAGTAAATTATTAAAATTCATAACTTTTTTAGTTTTGTTAAGTTTTCAGGAAAGATAAGAATTTTATTCTGAAAATTCTTTTTTTAAAGTTTTGCTTCTGTAGTTACCTACAAGCAATAAAATTAATGTAAAAAGTCCTGTTTTAAAATAGGAAAACTGATAGCTGGATACCATTAAATGTAACCAGTCGGAAAAGTTCATTTCTCCTGTAAAAATAAATTTGGAAGTATTATAATGATCCAGAAAACAATAAAGAAGAAAGTCAGCGATACACATAACTATCATAAACAAAACAGTAAAAGTTAACGTATATCCTGTTTTCCCTAATGATTTAAATATCTTTTCTTCAATAGCTAGATAAGTTTTTCTTTTTGCCATGATTATTCATTTTCTAATTTATGATGTTTATCGGTTTCAATATTTTCAATCGTCCACTTTATTTTTTCTTCAAACGGATGTTTTCTATATAAACAGTTGGTTTTATTACAAATCTTGCAGGAAAATTTTTCACAACAATCATCCACATGAACAAACATTTCAAACCGGTCCCCGAAATTGTCTTTAATAATTTTTTCTAAATGCTCCAGCTCATGCTTGGCTTCTCTCAGGTTAAAGTACCAGGGCATTGTTAAATGACAATCCAGATGAAGGCTGCTTCCATATTTAATAAAACGCACATTATGGATATCTATCCAGTTAGGGTTTCTATTTTGTTCAAGCGTATCAACCAGTTGTTTTATAAGTTCCTCATCCGCCTCATCCATAATTCCGGCAAGAGATTTACGAACGATTTTAAACCCGGTATAAATAATTATACCTCCAAAAATAAGTGCAATAACGCTATCCAGCCAATAGTATCCGGTGAAATACATTAAAATAAGCCCAATAACCAAACCAATCGTAGAATATGTATCGGATTTTAAATGCTCTCCTCCCGAAATAAGAGCCAGAGAATGGTTTTTTTTACCTTTATTTACTGCGGCAACTCCCAGTAGATAATTTACCAGTCCGGCAATCGAAACCAGAATTATTCCGTAATCCAGCTGGGAAATGGTGTGTGGAGTAAATGCATTTTTAGCTGCTTCATAAATAATCAGTAATCCGGCCAAAGAAATCAGTCCTCCTTCAATTCCTGCTGAAATAAATTCGATTTTTCCATGTCCGTACGGATGATCTTTATCTCTGGGTTTGGAAGAGATATAAAGGCTGTACAAAGAGAATAATCCGGCCAGCACATTTATAGTACTTTCAAGAGTATCTGTTAAAATGGATACCGAACGGGTGAGATACCAGGCAACAATTTTGAAACCAAATAAAAGTATCCCTATAATAACTACAATTTTTTGAAAAGAATAATTTTCTTTTGCGGAATTGCTCATGATAAATTCAGGCTTAGATTAAAATAATAGATGCAGGGCAAAGGTAGTATATTTGTTTAATTAAAAAATTATCTATGATTATAAATAATGACACGTATCCTGGGATAAATGTATCAGTGATATAAAATTTATAGAAATAAACAAAGTTTAAATAAATATATAATATAAAATTAAGTACTGATTTTTTTACTTCTCTGTTAAAATTAGTACCTTTGCAGGCTCTCATAATCAGAAATAATGAAACTTAAAGAACATTTTAAAGCCAATACGAAATTAGCACTCCCTGTAGTTATTACTCAGCTGGGGCAGGTTTCCGTAAATTTTATAGACATCATCATCATTGCAGGTCTGGGTGAAAAAGCTATTGCTTCCGCCTCACTCGCAACCAGTGTTTTCATTATTTTTTTAGTTTTTTTACTAGGATTTTCTTATTCTATGTCTCCTTTAATATCCTCTTCAGTTGCAAACAACAACAACGAAAGAGTAGCTAAAATTTTCACACATGGAATGACAATGAATGTGACCTTGGCAATCTTCATTATCCTTTTATTGGAAATTTGTTCCCCCTTATTATATAAAACAGGACAAAACCCTATGGTTATTCCTGATGCTATAAGCTTTTTAAATATTAGTGCTTATAGTTTACTTCCTTTAATGATATTTCAGTCGTATCGCCAGTTTTCAGAAGGTATTTCTATGACCATACTGGTTACAGTAGCAACCGTAACGTCCAATGTTGTTAATGTAATTTTAAATTACGGATTAATATACGGTCAATGGGGATTACCGGAAATGGGAGTAAAAGGTTCAGCCACAGCCACGCTTATTGCCCGTATTGTCATGATGATTATTATTGTGGTGGTGTTGCACATGAACAAAAGAGCCTCCTTTTACCTAAGTTTTATTAAATTGAAAGAAATTAAAACTATTTATTACAGAAAACTTATATCTATAGGATTACCCTCCTCATTACAATCTTTATTTGAAATCAGTTCATTTGCCATAGCTGCTTTTATAGCAGGAAGACACAGTTATCTGGATACCTCAGCCCATTCGGTTACAGCCAATCTGGCCTCCATAACGTTTCAGATTTGTGTAGGGTTCGGAGTAGCGGCAACAGTTCGTGTCGCAGGTTTTTATGGTGTTAAAAACCGTGACGATCTTCGTAAAGCCGGCTTGGCCAGCATGTATTTAGTTACAGCATTTATGACTTTATGTGGTATATTTTTCATTATTTTCAGGAACCAGCTTCCCTTAATTTATTTTAAAAATACACAAATTGAAGTGATCAGCATTGCCTCCAAGTTAGTCATTGTAACTGCCTTTTTTCAGATTTTTGACGGAATACAGGTTGTCAGCCTTGCCTGTTTGAGAGGAATGAGAGATGTGGTTATACCTACCTTTATCTGCTTTATCGCTTATGTCGTTTTTGCCATACCCATCGGATATTATTTATGTATCCATCAGGAAATGGGAGCAGTAGGGACCTGGATAGGATTATGTATAGGCCTGGCATTTGCCGGAACCATGCTGTTATGGCGTTTTCTAAAACTAACTAAAACCAAGATTTAATATATCTATGATTTGCCTTTATCTGGAAAATAAGCCCGAATTGTTGTCTGTAAGCCGGGAAAATGCGCTGCCTGCACAACAATCACAGGTACTGGAAATATTCAGTAAGCTGGATTCAAAAGAGGCAATTATACTAGGTTTACTTATAAACACTCAAACTGAAATTAAAATTTATCCTTTCAGTCGTTTTGTCTGGCGTGTGGAAATCATAAAGCCAGACACTACAAAACAAAGACAACTTTATTACTCTACCCAAAAAGTAATTGGTTTAATTAAAGATCTTTACCAGGGTTTAGATGACACGAATAAAAGTGATTTGCATTAAAATACGATAAATTTTTTGCAGTTAAATCGGGATTGCGTAAATTGGTACTCAAAAAACGATGAAATTTTTTATAGATACAGCTAATTTAGCTCAAATAAAAGAAGCACAAAATCTGGGAGTTCTGGATGGTGTAACCACTAATCCGTCTTTAATGGCTAAAGAAGGAATTACCGGGAAAAGTAATATACTGGCACATTATAAAGCAATATGTGATATTGTAGATGGTGATGTTTCTGCAGAAGTTATTTCAACGGATACCGAAGGTATGCTTAAAGAAGCAGAAGAACTTTGTAACATAGATCCGAAAATTGTGATCAAAATTCCTATGATTGCCGAAGGAATTAAAGCTATAAAAAAGCTTTCATCACAAGGAATTAAAACAAACTGTACCTTGGTATTCTCTCCCGGTCAGGCTTTACTTGCAGCAAAAGCAGGAGCCACTTATGTATCTCCTTTTTTAGGGAGGCTGGATGATGTGTCTACTGACGGGCTTATTTTGATTGAAGATATTCGTATTATATTTGATAACTACGGTTATACAACTGAAATTCTCGCAGCTTCTATCAGAGGGCCATTACACATCATTAACTGTGCTAAAATAGGTGCAGATGTTATTACAGCACCATTAAATGCCATTACCGCATTGTTAAATCATCCGTTAACCGATAAAGGACTGGCTCAGTTCCTGGAAGACGCAAAAAAATTCAATGTTTAATTCTGAAGATTTAATTTATTTATAACTAGAAAAGAGTGAGAATCAAAATTTAGCATTAGAGGTGTATTCGCCTCGTTTACTGAGGATATTTAGTAGCAAGTAAAAAAGATACAAAGTATCTTTATACTTAGTTAAGTATTGATAAACATATACTTAAGTAAATATTCTCACTCTTTTTCTTAAAAAAGTTCTTGAGTATGGTATGGAAACTACTAAAGTCTTTATTCAGTACCTCTTTTCATAAAGAGGATGTTCCGGACGTGCATGCAGATACCCAAGTACAAAATAATAAAATTAATAGTAAAAGTCTTAGACCTTCGGTAGAGTATTTACTAACAAAAGATTTGGGACATTTGTGTGAACTATTGGAAATTGATAACAAAACTCAATTAGCTCCGATACTATTACATCCTGAAGAGTATTACCGAACTTTCAGAATACCGAAAAGAAATGGAAAGTCAAGGTTAATTTCCGCTCCTTTTACTCCGTTGTACCGTATACAAAAAAAAATTTATGAAAAAATACTGATCCATGCGCGTGTGCATTCTGCAGCCAAAGGCTTTTGCATAAGTACTTCTATCGTACACAATGCGAGAGAGCATCTACATGCCAAAGATTTATTAAAAGTTGATATACGAAATTTTTTCCCATCTATACATCAGAGCCGGGTAGTAGCTATCTTCAGAAATTTAGGATACGAATACACTTTAGCTTATCAGTTAGCCTATCTATGCTGTTTAAACGGAAAATTGCCGCAAGGCAGTCCGGCCAGTCCCGCATTGAGCAATCTGGCTTTATTGCGACTGGATTCTAAATTAAGTGAAATTGCCGGAAACAGACAATTTATATATACCCGTTATGCAGACGATCTTTCATTTTCAGGAAACATTTTATCAAAAAATGAATTGCTGGCTGAAATTTCAAAAACAGTTCAGGAAGAAAAACTCATTCTTAACAAAAAGAAAACCCGGTTTATAACCGGTGCTAAACGTAAAATTATTACCGGAATTTCCATTAGCTCCGGAAAATTAACAATACCCAAGAGTAAAAAGAGAGAGATTAGAAAAGTTATATATTACATAAAAACACGCGGTATATCAAAACATTTGTTGCATATAAATTCCAAAGATGCAGAAGACTGGTATTTAGAAAAAATACTAGGATATCTGTCATTTTGGAGGGCAGTGGAACCAGAAAACGCATATGTTCTTCAATCAGTAAAATATATTCAGTCATTACGAAAACAGTTATTATATAAAAAGTAACCTTCTACTTAAAAAAGTTTGTTTTTGATAAATCTGCGAGAGAAGAATTCGTATATTTAAATTAATTATTCCAAAAATCATATAAATGATACAAAAGGTAGTTGTTTTAGGTGGTGGAACTATGGGGAATGGTATTGCTCATACTTTTGCCCAGTACGGATTCAAAGTTTCTTTAGTGGATATTTCTCATAAAATGCTTGAAGAAGCCCAAAAAAATATAGAGAGCAATCTGGATCGGATGATTTACAAAGGAAAACTTACTCCTGAAGATAAGTTAAAAACACTTAATCAAATAACCTTTCATGAATCATTGGAACATGTAGTTCCAGATGCAGAATTTATTATTGAAGCTGCTACGGAAAATATGGAGATAAAACTTAATATTTTCAGACAGCTCGATCAGCTATCCGGACCCGGAGTTATATTAGCTTCCAATACGTCTTCAATATCCATATCAAAAATAGCCTCAGTAACCCGCCGTCCGGCCGATGTAGTGGGTATGCATTTTATGAATCCGGTTCCTCTTATGAAGCTGGTCGAAATCATTAAAGGTTATAATACCGGCTTATCAGCAATAGAAACTGTAAAACAGCTATGCACTAAGTTAGAAAAAATTCCGGTAGAAGTAAGTGATTACCCCGGATTTGTTGCTAACCGTATTTTAATGCCCATGATCAATGAAGCCATTTACTCTTTGTATGAAGGTGTTGCCGGTATTAAAGAAATTGATACGGTAATGAAACTGGGAATGGCACATCCTATGGGACCCTTGCAACTGGCTGATTTTATAGGTCTTGATGTTTGCTTGTCCATACTTACCATCATGTACGAAGGATTTAGAAATCCAAAGTATGCACCTTGTCCCTTGCTTATCAATATGGTTACTTCCGGAAACTTGGGATGTAAAAGCGGAGAAGGTTTTTATGATTATACAGAAACAAAGAAGGCAGAGCAAATCTCTAAAAGGTTTATCAGGTAGTTAAAATTTTTTCCAATAATACACAACGGAATATTTTTTGATGAATCTTTTCTTTTTATTATTACAAATTATTACGGCTGTGTTGAATTACAACAGAGTTTAAAAAGTTAATTATGTCTGAGGTAAAAATTTCAAAATGGCTTCCCTGGATTGGAGCTATGGCTATCTTTATGCAATCGCTGGATGGTACTATTCTTAATACAGCACTTCCATCCATTGCACATAATTTAAACAAGTCTCCGTTGGAGATGCAATCCATTATTATAGCCTATACCTTAACTCTGGCTTTATTGATACCTTTAAGCGGCTGGCTTTCCGATAAGTTTGGTTCACGCAATATATTTATACTGGCAGTAGCTATATTTACGATAGGTTCTTTAGCCTGTGCTTTATCCACTTCACTCTCAATGCTTATAGCCATGAGAATTGTTCAAGCGATAGGAGGCTCTATGATGGTTCCCGTATCACGATTGGTACTTATTTATGTGTATCCCAAAAACCAATTATTGAAAATAATAAATTTTGTAACTATGCCGGGACTGGTAGGACCTGTTATTGGCCCTACTTTGGGAGGATGGCTGGTAGAAGTAGCTTCCTGGCATTGGATATTCTTAATTAACTTACCGATTGGAATTTTGGGCATAGTGCTGGCATGGAAAATTGTTCCTAATTACAAAAGACTTAAAGGACCCTTTGATTTCAAAGGCCTTTTTCTTTTCAGTATAGGTCTGGTATTGCTTTCACTGAGCCTTGAATTTGCCGGTGACGGACTGGCAGGTGGAACAAGCATCTTTTTATTGTTTATATTAGGCATTATTCTTCTCAGGATTTATGTATATTATTCAAAAAGAACCTCAGATCCGCTGGTCAATTTAAATCTGCTTAAAATACGAACCTTAAGAATAGGTTTAATAGGGAACCTGGTTACCCGACTGGGAATAGGAGGGGTACCATTTATGCTTCCGCTAATGTTGCAGGTAGGATTTGGAAAAAGTCCAACGGTATCCGGGATGATGTTGATTTTTTCAGCCATAACTACTATTATAGCAAAATCCTGGGTAGTTCCTCTGGTTAAATATTTTGGTTATAGAAAGTTATTAATGTATAATACTTTTTTTTTAGGATTAGCTATTTCTTGTTTTGCCCTTCCCAATCGGGAAACCTCATTGCTTTGGCTTATTCCTATTTTAGTAGTTTACGGAGCTTTTAATTCAGTACAAATGGCCTCCATGAACAGCATAGCTCTTGCCGATTTAACTCCGGAAGGTGCCAGCGGAGGAAATACTATGCTGTCTGTCATGCAGCAATTATCCATTAGCTTTGGTATATCTTTAAGTGCCATGATCTTAAGAACCTATACAGCTATACCCATGTTCAACTCTGTATCCGGAGCTTTTAAAGCCTCATTTTTGACTCTTGGAATAATTACCCTACTGTCTGCTTTTACATTTAAATTTTTAAAGCCTCAGGATGGATCCGAAATGTCAGGAAACAGACTGAAGTAAGATTAAATTTATAGATAATTATTATAAAAAAGGTAAGTTAGAAACTAACTTACCTTTCCTAGTAAACTTAATGAAAAAATTACTTTATTTGAGAAATTGTGAAAAAAGTATCCGAAGTTGGTGAAACCGAACTCAAAGCACTTACACTTAAAACGGTTTTGGCGCCAAAAGCTACTTTGTCTCCGGCGTTTAAACTTACAACACTCGATACTTTGCGTATCGGCGAAGAAATGTTTCCCAGGCTAATTCCTAACACGGATATGTTCAGGCTGGTAAAAGTTTCTTCTGCAATCAGAGTGGGGGATTTTGTTCCTACAGGAGTAATAAATATTCCTATGCCCGTATTAGCATTAGCAGAAAGTCCCAGAAAGCTGCTGTCCATGGTAAATTGTGCATATAAATTATAAATGCCATCTTCAGGAGCCGTAAATTGATAGGTGGATATATCGAAACCATTTCCAATATTAAATCCCGGAGAAGCTACATTATCAAAATTAATGGTTCTCCATCCGCTTAATAAATTTAATCCTAATACAGTACTTTTTGATTTGCTGCAACCTCTGACAAATATGCGGGGCATTTTAACAAATTCCGTAACCTCTCCCCGTTTAACGTATCCGTCTCCGTCAATAGTTATGATTTGTTTTACACTTTTAGAAGTTTTAGTAGAAGATGTAGTAATTTGGTCGGCATCGCGCATTCGTATCTGTCCTACAACATCCAGCATAGCTGTTGGCTGGTCTGTTCCGATGCCTACCTGAGTGTACATAGTTGTACATAGGGAACAAGTCCCTAAAGTAAATAAAAGTTTTTTCATGTTAATAAAAAATTAAATAGTAATACTCGTTTTAATGAATACTGGAGTATTAATTTTTATTGAACAAATATACAATATATATTTATTGAATAATTATATAAATAATTGATATTTGTTATAATTACCAATCAATATGTATAAATATAATTTAATTGTAAATAGTTATAACTAGCTATTCATAAATCTTATGTAAGTATAGGCGAGAAGAAATATGTAAATAAAAAAACTCAAATTTCTTAATAAATATTAAGAAATTTGAGTTTATTATTAATCGAAAAAGTACAAATTTGCCTTTAAATCCATAAATAAAGGATAGAAAAAGGGTAGCGTATAAGGCTACTTTTTAAGCTTCAGAAGCAAGCTGTTTGTCACAACACTTACACTGCTGAGGGCCATGGCAGCACCAGCAATCATAGGGCTCAGAAGAAAACCGTTTACAGGATACAGAATTCCGGCAGCAATAGGTATCCCTATCACATTGTATATAAAAGCCCAGAAAAGATTTTGTTTAATTGTAGTAACAGTTTGTTTCGATAATTTTATTGCCTCGGAAACTTTTATTAAGTCACCGGATATAATGGTCATTTTAGCGGTATCCATAGCTATATCCGAACCTTTTCCCATTGCAATGCTTACATTTGCCTGTGCTAAAGCTGCACTATCATTTATTCCGTCTCCTACCATAGCTACCACTTTTCCCTGAGTTTGTAATTTTTTCACAAAATCTATTTTCCCCTGCGGAGATACAGCTGATTCGTAATTTTTGATTCCTGTCTGCGCTGCAATAGCTTTTGCAGTTGAAGCATTATCTCCGGTTAGCATATAAACCTCAATATTTTGTTGCTGCAATAAACGGATAGCCTGTGTTGAAGTTTTTTTGATCTGATCTGATAGGGCAAGGCATCCTAAAACTTTCTCCTGGCTGGCAAAAATGATGACGGTATTTGCCTGTTTTTCTTTTTCATCAATCCAGGTAACTACTGATTCAGGTATTGGAATTTTTTGCTCGTTGATAAGTGAGGGATTTCCTACCCAATAGTTTTTATTTTGATAACTTCCAGATATCCCTTTACCGGATACATTTTCAATTTTCAAATCATTGATAAAAGTAACGGCTTCCGCAGATAAATAGTTTACCACAGCATCAGCCAGCGGATGTTCGGAAGATTTTTCAATGCTGTACAGGATGCTTTTCATTTGCGTATCGTCATCAGCCAGCCAGAAACAGTCATTCACTGTGGGTTTACCTTCGGTAATGGTACCTGTTTTATCGAGGATCATAGAAGTTACATTTTTAGTGGTTTCCAGACTTTCGGCATCTTTAATAAGTATTCCTTTTTCCGCTCCTTTACCTACACCTACCATAACCGCTGTAGGCGTAGCCAATCCCAGCGCACAAGGACAGGCAATTACCAGTACGGTAACGAAACACTGTAGTCCGTAGATAAAACCGTGGCTGCCCCCCCAAAGGATCCACAAAAGTAAGGAGAGTAAAGCCACTGAAAAAACTACCGGAACGAATATACCGGCTATTTTGTCAACTAATTTCTGAACCGGAGCTTTACTTCCCTGTGCTTCCTGTATGGTTTTAATAATTTGAGATAAAAGAGTATCACCTCCTGTTTTCTCAGCCCGAAACTGAAAACTTCCCTTTTGGTTTATTGTGCCTGCAAATACCTGTGAGTCTCTGGTCTTTTCTACAGCTATTGGTTCTCCGCTAATCATGCTTTCGTCTACAAAGGAAGAACCGGAAGTCAGGATTCCGTCAACGGCTATTTTTTCGCCGGGTTTCACCAATAAGATCATTCCCGGTTTTACCGTAGCTACCGGCATTTCCATCTGATGCCCGCCTTCATGAACAACCGTAACGGTTTTTGGTTGTAAACCCATCAGCTTTTTTAAGGCGGAAGAAGTGTTGCCTTTGGCTTTTTCTTCCAGAATTTTACCTAATAGAACAAAAGTGATCACGACAGCTGAGGCTTCAAAATACACATGAGATTCTAATCCCCGGCTGGTCCAGAATGAAGGAAATAAGGTATTAAAAACGCTGAATATATACGCAATACCTGTACTTACGGCTACCAGAGTGTCCATGTTGGCAGAACGGTGTTTGGTCTGCTTGTAGGCTCCTATAAAAAACTGCCTTCCGTAAAAAAACACGACCGGAGTTGCTAACAGCCACATGGCGTAGTTTGCCCACCCGGCATGCATCAGTCCGGGAGTCATTCCCAATACTACTAAAGGAATTGAAAACACAACGGCTCCCAGGGTTTTGGCTTTTAACTTTTTAAAATTATTTTTGTGTATATCTTCCAGGGTATCCTGGGCTTCTTCACTTTCATCAATGAGCAGATCATAGCCAGCTCCCTGTAATGAGTGTTTTAACTGTTCGGGACTTATAAGGCCGGGAATATATTCGACAGAAGCGGTTTCATTGGCGTAGTTTACCGAAGCTGATATAATTCCGGGCTGTTGTTTAAGAATATTCTGCGAACTGTTGGCACAGGATGCGCAGCTCAGCTTCATTACCGGGAAATTTTTTTTCACGGTGGACACTTCGTATCCCAGGTCGCGTATTTCTTTTACAGCTTTGGGGATAGCCTCCGCCAGATTATCAGACGTTATTTTAGCCCGACGGTTATTCAGTTCTACCTGATGCTCCGTAATTTCCGGAAGTTTTTCCAATCCTTTTTCTACCACTAAGGCACAATGTTCGCTGTCTACATTTTCCAAAGGAATATAAACGGTATTCTTAGTATGTATATGTGTGTTATTCATGGGGTTGTATTAGAGTTAATTAACTACTAACGGTCAAAAGTTATTCCGTTTTTAATTAAAGCAAAGGTAGAAGTTAGGTTTTGAAACTTCCTTATACAATTATGGATGAAATTTATACTATGCATATTTCCGATAATTTTTATACTTTTGCAAAATCAAATTCAAAAAAGCCTCATAGTTCAATGGATAGAACAAAAGTTTCCTAAACTTTAGATGTGAGTTCGATCCTCGCTGGGGCTACAATCTGAAATATAAAAAACCATCTGCAATCCAGATGGTTTTTTGTATGGAGTCTGCCAGGCCGGAGTCAAACGTACCCGCTAGCCTTTTTTTATTTTTATATCCCTACGCGAATTTATAATAACTCAGTACAAATTTTGAAAAAATAAATGCCTGATTCTTAATAGCTAAACAAAAAGAAAATAATTTTTATAGGGATAAATTCCCTGTTATTTTGTTTAATTTGTATAACATTGTTATAATTTCTAATAAAAATTTAATATTATTTTTATTATTATCTTAAAATAAATTTTAATTTTGTTATTTAAATAATTGAATTTTTTTATAAATTTTAATAAACTGATTTCATGGAAACTTATGATCCCGAAGATTTTGCCGGTCTTCCGTTTCGCCTTTTACCGGAAGAAGAAGAAAAAAAATATTACGCCCGCTACGGAGGCAGTAAAGACAGCCAGTACGGAGACTCTCAGCTGGTGTCAGTGAAAGTACAGATTAACGGAAAAGATTATTTTGAGCAGACTCATGTTCAGCTGGAACTTACACAGAGCATTTATGGAGAACATCAATTTCAATTAACCGCCGATCCGGATGAATTCGGAGAAGGTTCCGCCTATTTGTTACAGCATTCCCGTGAGCATTTGGGGAGTCGCATTACTCTGCAATTCCGTCAGTCCGGATCTACGGCTTCAGTATTTACCGGTATTATCACCCAGTTGTCCACAAGCAAAAAGGACGGCATCAAGCAGGTCATTCTTAGGGGAAAATCTCCCTCTATGCTCATGGAGAACGGACGGCACTGTCGCAGTTTTGAACAAAAGACCCTGGAAGAAATTATAAAACAGGTAAGCCGGAATTATCCGCGGAACCTGATACAGTTTGATGTGAATTCTAACTATAAAGAAAAGCTGGCGTATACTACGCAGTATAACCAGAGTGATTATCAGTTTCTGCAATCTCTGGCTGCGAGGTATGGGGAGTATTTTTATTATTCCGGTGAGCAATTTATCTTTTCAGCCTGGGGAGGTAAAATTGTGGAATTGGTAGAAGGGGAAGACATCTATGATTTTGAACTGAAGATGGAAGTTCAGCCTCAGAAATTCAGCTATACCGCCTACGACCCCCAACAGGGAACCTCCTATACAACCGCTTCCCAAAATCTGAGAATACAACCCTCGGAGAATCCTTTCCAGCAATTTGCCCAGAATGCCTCCGAACAGATATTCAATGTAGAGCCCACAGGGCATTTTACTCAGAATCTTCTGCCTCAAAATCAGATGGATATGCAAAAAACGATGGAAAGGGAAGGAAAGAAAAGGCAGAATCTGGTTTTTATGGAAGCCACGACCAATCATCCGGGTTTACAGGTAGGAGATATAGTCAAAATGATGGCCTGGATGCCGGGGCATGAGACCTTCAAATCCGGGAAAGTTCCGATAGAATCCTATAAAATAATAGAAATCACCCATCGTTTTGCCGATGGAGAAGGGTACAGTAACAGCCTGATAGGAGTTCCGAGGGATTTGACGGTTCCTCTACTATTTGAAGATACTCTTTTCCCTAAAGCAGATCTGCAACATGCCACGGTAACCGATAATCAGGATCCGTTAAAGATGGGGAGGGTACGGGTACAGTTTGTCTGGCAGCAGACCGACAACGAGCAAACTCCCTGGATACAGGTAATACAGCCCCATGCCGGAACAGGCAAAGGAACCTACTTCAATCCGGAGATAGGGGAAACGGTGTTATGTGCGTTTCAGGGGGGTAATGCGGAATGTCCTATTGTATTAGGAACCGCCTATAACGGAGGAGAGATTGCAGCGTACTACACGCAGGGGAATGATGTTAAAGTGATACAAACGAGAAGCGGAACCAAGATCATTTTTAATGATGCTGAGGGACAGGGCTCTATATTGATCGAAGATCCTAGTGGAAATACCTTGTTTTTAGATGGGGAAGGGAATATAAAGGTTCATGCACCCGAAACCCTATTTATGGATGCCAGGAATGTAGTGGTTTCCGCTTCCCAGAATATTAGCCTGAGTGCCGGAGAAAATATATCCACGATGGCAGGGGAAGATTATCATCTGGCAGCCGTTAATATTTATGAAAGTGCCGGATCCTACAGGGAAAGTAAGGCTAAAGAAATAGTTGAAACCTCAGAAAAAGGAACTTATTCAGCCGATACAGATCTGGTACGTTTGGAAAGTGGTTCCATGGTGAAGTCCAATAGTGCGCAACAAACCAGTTTACATTAAAAAAAGTCATGTTTGAAGGCAAAATCATACGAACTATTGGGGGAGAAAGTGTAAAAAAGGCAAGTTATTCCCTTAGATTAACAGCTACTCAGGGTGACCTCACTTTTAATTCACCCACCCAGGTAGTAATTAACGGAAAGCAAGGAGGAGTAGAATATAGGAATGATTATGTTCCGGAAAAAGAGGAAGATAAGGTTACTGAAGTTATCCAGTTAGAAATTACCAAGGAAATTACGGGATATACCCTTCAGGATTTGAAAGGGTTTGAAAAAGCCGTAGTGAAAACCAATGGCGATTTTGGTATTTCCTATTATGATACAGCAGTGATTGTTCCTACCTATAAAACGAATATAAAAAAGGTAAAAATAACTAAAGACGGTAATATTTTATCTCAGGAAACAGCCGGAGAATTTGATGTAACCCGGGATGCCTGGTATTATTTAGGAGCTACAGAATTTAAAGAGTATAATATACCCGTAGAGGGTAAATATAAACTTTTAAACAGAGCTTTTGTTCCCTCCAGTTACACTGAAAATTTATATGATACTATTGAAGTTGCCAATTATCCAAAATTTACCATTTTTGGAGCTCATGCCAAAGCCTATATTCTGACTTGTTCCGGAAACAGAAAGATTGCTGCCCAACCATTAGAAACAATGCAAACCCTTGACGGAAGAAAAATTAGCGGAACCAGAACAGACCCTGGATTTGCAACAGATGTCATGGTACATATAGGAGGGTATTATACGGTGGATATATTAGGGAAACGTTTGGGAGGATCCTATGGTTGTTTTGGTTTTATACAAAAAGAAAATATTTTACCTACTCCCGAATTGGCAAGAAAAGCATCTGAAAGTTTAGATCCGTCAAGCTTAGATCCGAAAAGTAATGCTTTTGCAGTGCATACATCCAATAGTGCCTGGAAAAAGATTACTAATCAAATTGATACTTTGTGTGCTCAACGAAAACTGCAAATTCTATTGTTGGACAGAGATGAAACTAAAAACTATATTCCTGATGAAATTTTATATATAGATGCTTATATCCCTGTCGAATCCTGATTGTGATCATTTTTTTGATCTACGGGATTGAATACGTTTTATTAAAGTGACCTAAAATGTAAATAAGCGATGCAAGTAAAGGACTGGAAAAATACACGGATATATAAAGTAAACCATACGTTGGAGGTAAAGGAACGCTCACAAAACAAGCAGAGCCGAATTACTTTTGATATGGGAATTGGCTGCCTTTCGAAGGAAGGCAGCATTCAAAGGATTTTTACCAAAGAAAATTACCGGATAAATTCGCAGTTGCCTAACGATCATCATATTCGTTTAGTGTGTGATCTGGAGCAAGCCTTATATCCGTTGGTGATAGAAGTCAGCCCCTATGAAAATTATGAAAGAATACCCGCTTTTGGCTTATGGAAAAATGACTGGTGGAAAAAGTCGGAGGAAGTTTTAAAAAATAAATATGAGGGAGACTTTGCTGAAAATTTGCGGAACCAGTACCGGGAAATGATGGAAACAGAAGAAAAACTGAAGCAGAAAATTCAGGAAGAAGCGTTCTGGCGATTGTATTTTTTAGGTATATCTGAAGAGCAAAAAGAGAAATCCTGCCGTTGGAATATACTGAAGGCCGGAACCCTGTATTTTCAGGGAGCCGTTCAAACGGCAATCAAAGAAAATGAAGTTTTTTCCCGGTATACCGGAATTCCGGAGCTCTGGGAAGATAATTTTACGGAGAACCTTAACAGACTTTTGAAAATTAAAAAAAATACGCCTTTATTTCTTACTGCGGAAAAGTTAAATGCCGATTGTACGGTTACGGCGCATTGGGAAAAAAATACGGGAAAATTGCTTGCCAAAGCTGCAGATGTAAAAGTGTATTCTATCGATCAGGAGTATTCTTATTCAGAAAAAATAGAAATTAACTTTCATAGTATAAGTATGAGGGAAATTACGCATCCCCGCTCTTTTTCTTTTCAGCTTTCTGAAAAAGAAGAAGATATATAAAACAGTACATTCATATGCCAGATAATAAATCAAAAATTACCGGAGTTATCGTAGTGGAAGGAGCGAAAATGAACTGTTCCCTGGGTAACTTATCTCAAGTGCCCCTTACGGTAAATCATAAAGAAGATGATAAATATTTTATCAACCAGAAGAAAATAGCCACCTGGCGGGAGGAAAGCATACAACACATGAATTTTGGAACTTGTAAAAGAAGTAATCCACAGCCTGCCTGCACTCCTGATATTTCCTGGAAGGATTATTACGAAAATGCCGAATTCGGAAAACAAAAAATACTGATTGATCAATCCCGGGGGACATGTAAATATAAAGGGACGGTAACCATAGCCCAGCATGGGCAGAAAAGCCAGCCTTCTTCCCAGCTATATAAAAAAAACAATAAAAATTCCTATGAAATTTTTATGCTCAGCCCTCAAGTGGCTGCTACCCAAGGCAAACAGCCACCTTCCGTAAGTAAAATAGATCTGGTGGTTTTACCTTCCAAGACTATTCCTGCCAACCGAGAAGTAGCTTTTGAAATAGGCGGAGCCCTTAAAAAAATTACGCTGGTTGCTACCGTGGGTAAAAAAGATGATAAAAGCCTGGTTAGCTGGGCAGTATATCGGGGCGACGATCAAAAAAACAGGATAAAAACCTATCTGGAACACGGAAGCACGTTAGATCTGAATCTGGAAGAGCTGCCCGAAGGCAAAACCACCATTTTCGGATACGGAAAAACGCCTTCCGGAGACTCTACCAAAATAATTATCAACCGCAAGCATAATCAGCTGGAAGGGATTGGGGTAAGCCTGTCGGGAGTTCCTATGGAAATTGCAGGAACCGCACCTAAAAAAACTCCGGTGCTCTTTACCCCCCAATATAGCTTTCCTCTTCCTGCGAAAAAGGGTTTCCCTATTAACTGGAAAAGAAAGACTAAATGGACCATTGCGGATGACAAAGGAACGATTTTATATTCCAGCGCCTTGGGGCCATTGTCCAGCTACCCCCAGGGGCTTGTTGCTATAAGTACCGCAGAAGAAACCTTAGTTGCCATGTTTATCAACAGCGGAAGCTATCAGGTTACCCTGGAAGATTTTACCTTTAGTTCAGTCACGCAGGTGTCAGTGAAAAAAACACAGTCGGTTACGATAAAAAACCGTACAGCCGGAGCCATCCTAAATAAAAGCGGTGAGTCTTTAAAAATACGGAAAAACGGTCGTATCCATCTGGAAGCCTCCGGTATTAAATTTGATTACGGATTTGAAGGATTGGGACAAAAAGCCTACTGGCATGTACAGAAAGATAGCGGGAAAATTATTAACTTAGGACTTCGTAAAGATGTGAACATGACCGTTTCCCAACTGATAGAAGAATTTAAAAAGCAGCAGGTGCTGATTAGTAGCCCGTATGGACTTTATAAATTTCAGATTGACGGGGAAGAAAAAAATCTGATATCCATTGGCAGCACTTCAGACACGGCAGTAGTAGAGGTAGGTAAAAACCGCATGGAAAGCATTGAAGGCCCCGAAAAAATACCGGTGGGAGCTCAGGTAACTTATAAAATTAAAGCGTTAATGTCTTTGGCAGCCGGCGAGTCTGTTGCGTGGGCCCAGCCCCTGGCTCCGTTTATACAATTTTCCTTATCCGCAGACCGGAAAGAAGCCCGGCTGCAACTCAGCCAGCAGGGAAAGGCGCATTTGTCTGCTTCTTTAGAAGGGGCCGAGGTAAGCTCGCAGCCTATACAGAAAACCGTGGAGGCTTCCTATGTTTTTTTGAAAAAGGCCCTTTGGTGTTACAGCAACGGAAAGCGAAGAGCTGAAACGGGCTGGGAGGAACCATGCTTTATTCATGTATCTTTGGAAGGGCTTACACGTACTCCCGTTAAGCTCAGGGTATGGGTAGCACATCCCGAGGCCGGAAAAGAAGCAAGTATCGCTAAGGATGCCTGCCTGCTCAAAGAAATGGAGGCTACCCTGAATGATAAGGGAAGCTGCCAGATACCTTTTATTGCCGATAAGGAAATCAAAGAAAAAATACAGAAAGTTATACCGGAAGAAAATAAGCAGGTTTCGCTGTTTTTTACACTGGAGTTTACCGCAGGGGAACTCTTGGACTTATCTGACATCCCGCTGATACACCAGGAAAACAAGCAGGAAGTACCCACGGTAGCAACTCAAGGCAAAATCCAGCACCTGGTACTGGACCCTGACGAAGATCTGAAACTGCCGGCAGTTCCCCGCATAAAAGCCATTAACTTTTCTAATGAAGCCGCAGACGATATACAGGTAGGGGTAACCCAGTACGGGAAAAAGCATAAAATCTGGATACACACCGTAGGTATGCCCAAACAAAAGCTGGTCGTCATAGTATATAAACAATTGCTGAAAGAAGATTTGAAGGAGACCTACAACCATAAAGAAAAAGCTTTTGCCGCTACGGCACAGGTGAAAAAATATGAAGCAAAAGAAGTAGGAGCCGACGGCTTATTGACACTGGATTTTACTCCTGAGAAAAAGGATGCCGACGGAGACCCTCAATTGTTCTATGTGGCAGTGTTTAAAGAACAAAAAAATGAGAAAGACGAAACGGTTTTGATGGAACTAGGCTCTCAGCTAAAATCATTGGACAGCCTTCCGTTTGATCAAGAGCTTAATAAAGATGCCACGCAGGTAGGTATTGTAATGCCCACTCTGGAAGAAGGTCAAACCCCTACGGCGGAACAGCTGAAAGCCATTGTTTCTAAATTTTTCCATTTTTATAACCCGCTCTATGTGTCTGAAACCGGAACGATAGAAGACCAGCAGGTTATCTCTCCGGTATTAGTAGAAAGAGGAGAAAGTAAAAAGACAAGAACCTGCTATTGCGAGCGAGACTTTACGGAAGAAGAAATGAAAAGTCTACTTATTCATATGAATGGAAATGATAAGATTTGGTTAGACGGATTGATAACAGATAAAAGCATAAAAAGCCTTACCCGTGAATTAAATCTAATGTTCCGCAGATATCATATAGACAAGTGTATACAAAAGATAACCTTTTTAGCACAGGTAAACGCAGAGATAGGATTTTTCACCTTATCTAAAGAAAAAGAAAGTGCTTACAAATCGAGTAAATCTTTTTATAAAGGACGTGGTTTAATACAGTTAACCGGAGACTTTAATGATGCAACCAAGAATTATGATCTTCCCGGGCCTTATGAAAAATACGGAATTTATTTAGTAAAAAACGGTTATCTGAAAAACGGACAAGAAAATATATTTATTACGAATCCGGAATTAATAGCTACAGATTTGCACTACGCAGTAGATAGTTCCGGTTGGGAATGGAATGTATATAAAAAGGCACTAACATACGAGAGAGATTATGGCGTTGCATCAAAAAATGCAGATGCTAAATGGAAACGAGATACTTTTCCGAAAGGATTGGGTAAATCTTTAAATGAAATAGCTTTAGTATATGAAGAAACAGAAGAAGATAAATACTTTTGGTTTCAATCAAAAATATTAAATGGATATACATTATCAGACAGAGATTCTCCAGATCCCCACGGTTGGACAAAACGAAAAGAAGGATTACGAAAAGTAAAGCAATGGTTTAAATACGATAAGGAAGTTTGTAAGGGAGAAAAAGAATTGGAATTTAGTAATGAAGGTAGAGCTCCTTGGATGATAATTGCATGGGATGAATATGAAAAATATAAAGGATTGATTGAACAAGAAAGCCCATTAAAAGAAAAAATTCCTATATATTTTGAAATTTCATCTGCAAAAGGTTTGAATTACAATCATAAAAATCCTTGGTGTGGAGCTTATATAGTTTGGTGTTTTGAGCAGACAAAAGAATTTAAAAATATTAATAATCCTAAGAGTGCTGCTGCATTTGGATGGTTAGCAAATAATTGGAAAAATGGTGAAAATTGTGAAGCTTTTGTTGGTGCAACTATTATTTTTGATTTTTCTCATGTAGCATTTATTGTTGGTGAAAATATAGATGGAACCAAATACGTATATTTAGGAGGAAATCAAGGAAATGGTGATAAAAGAGCTGGATACCAAAAAATATCTTTGGGATCTGTATCGAAAAAAAGTAAGTCGATTTTGGGAATTACAAAACCAAAAAAATATATAGTTATGGAAGATGATAAAAAACTTCCAAAATATGATGTAAATAAAGAAAATACAAAAGCTAGTTCAAGATAAAATTTTAAAAATTAAATTATGTTAAGTAATAAATTTAAATATATAAGTTTCTTTTTATTTGTGTTTAATATTATGGGTTGTCAAGAAAAACAGAAAAGTAATATAGTATCAAAAATGGAAAAAGACAATAAAAATATTGAAATTATATTGGAAAAACAACTTAAACAAGGAGCTAATAATTATATTGATGATCCAGGAGTTGAAATTCCAAAGAAAGCTTTTGAATTTGAGGAACTAAATGTATCTATGTTTTTAGTAGATAGTTTATTAAATTCAAATGGATATAAAACACCAATTCAATCTGATTTCAATAAAAATATTAAATTAAAATTAAATAGAATAATTGATAACAATTCAGATAAACAATTTTTATATATTAATTTTTTTAATAAATGTGACAGAGATTTTAATTATTTCCCTAATAATGGAGTAGATTATAATGGAATTTATATAGATAAAGTTAGAAAAATAATTTCTAAATTTTACTACATTCCAGAACTCATAGATTATCAAAAGAACTACCCTAATGTATCTAAAATTGAAAATCAAGTACAGTTACATTATAGTTTAAATGAAAATAATTATACCATAGAGTTATGGAAAGATTTAGATTCAAGAAATGACGATTATAGTTTATCAAAACAAAGAAAATTTAACCAGCAATTACTTATTTCCCGCAATAAATATTTATTTAACGATGATCAAAGTCAATTTGCCTGGCTAATCAATAATGATAAATATTTTATGAGGAGCTTAGTGACCACCTTTGGCTATACAGAAGATAAAAAATTACTCAAATGGGTAATAGAAAATACAGAATTACCATATTTTGATAAGAATGCCAAAACAGAAAATTTAAAGGATTTAAGTAAACTAATATGGACAAAAGATTGTAATGGAAACATACGAGTTCATCAGAATACTTTAGATTTAATAAAGGAATTATCCACACCGGATGATAATCTTTATATTAAATATATAGCAGAGTATATATCTAATTATATGGTATCTTTTCCATTTAAAGAAGAAGAATTAACTATTGAACAACAAGCCAAGATAGCAGCATATATCTTATATTGGGGAGAACAATATAAATACGATAAACAATATAATTATAATCAAATGTTCATGACCCGATTCTACAATTATAATTATCAAAAAGATTTATACGAAAAAGAGTTTATAAAGAATAACTATTACGGCTTACCCAAATTTAAAGAATGGTATGAAGCCGCCAAAAAAGAAAAAGACTACTTTAATGGAGGCAAAGGAATGGAAGATGATCCCCAACCCTCAGATTATGAATCAAGAGCTAAATATATAAAGTAAATTATTTTATCATAAAGACGGTGCAGGGACCTCTAACTATGCAAGTGATACCGCTTGGTGTGCATCTTTTGTATGCTGGGTATTAGAAATTCAACCCCAAAATTTGATTCACCGCATTCAGCTGGTTCCAGATCTTTTCTAACCCATAATTTCGTAGAGCGTTGTGAAGTATTTTATGGAGCTATGGCTGTATTTTCCGATTGTGATTCTACGGGAATCAATATAAAATTATAGGGACATGTAACCTTTGTATATGGTAAATTATTGGATAAAAATACGTACATAGGTTTAGGTGGTAACCAGGGGGATATGATTACTTTATCTCCTAATTATCAATTTCATGGTAAAGCTTTTCCAATGA
>NZ_SAYM01000011.1:0-24423 GCF_004023655.1 Apibacter sp. HY039
TCATAGAAATCAGCCACCATCAGGACATTACCGAAGGATATTACAACCAGCTGATAGGCGTACCGATGGACAATGAAGTGCCGGCCTACATGGATGAAAATGCCATACCGGAGTGCGAAGAACAATCGGCCATAGTGATGGATAACAACGATCCGGACGGAATGAGCCGAATCCGGGTACAGTTTGCCTGGCAGAAGCCCTTTAACGGAATGACTCCGTGGATACGTTCCATTACCCCCTATGCAGGATCAGGGAAAGGAATGCATGTAGTACCCGAAATAGGTGAAGAAGTCATTGTAAGCTTTGAAAATGGAAATGCAGAGAAACCCGTAAGCCTGGGAGCTATGTTCAATGGAAAAGGTAAATCCGGTCATGGAGGGGCAGGGAACTATATAAAAGGACTACAAACACCTACAGGAAATAAGCTACAGTTTAACGACAAAGAAGGTAGTGCTTTGCTTACGGATCAGGGACCGTCCAATATAAAGATGGATGGAGCAGGAAATACAACTGCCAGTGCCGATGAATCTCACATTATTAATGTAGGAGGTAAAGAAGGGGCGGTTGGTCCTTCTAATATAACTATGGATAATACAGGTAAAATCACGATAAAAGGAGACGCTAATATTTCGGTTATCGTGGGAGGATCAATGATAGAATTAACTCCTGAGCAAATCTCTCTTTCTGCGGCTAAAATAAATATCAGCGGTGGAGAAATTGAGATAAAAGGTACCGGGCAATGGCAAGGCGGTAAAATAAAAATCAATTAATTCTTTGTAAATTTATGAGTAAGAAATTTAGTTTCTTTTTTGAAGACGAAGAAGGAAAAGAAAGTATCAAAAGTCTTTCAAAAAAATTAAAAGCGGAGTTTGAAGAAAGAGAAAAAGAAGAAAGAATAAAGAACTCCCCCACTTCAAAAAAGAGAAATTTACAATTCTGGAAAACGGGAATCCAAAAATATCAGGTAACCCTGGAAGGAGAAATGCAGGTAAATTCCATGAATGTAAAAACAACCGTGGAAAACAAATATCTTTTTCATATAAAAGAAATTTTTGATAATGCTATTTTACTGGATTTGATCAGTTATGATAAAGAAATGACTCAAACCACTCAGCCTACTTTCAAGGAAATGTTTACAGTAACCCGGCAACTGGAAAAATTATACGATGAGTTTACAGCTTTAGTTTCTTTAAACGGTGAAATTAAAGATATAAGAAACTTAAAAACACTTCAGGAAAAATGGTTGAGGATAAAAAATGAGATGGTACCCTACTTTAATGAAGGAACCAATATAGAAGAATTTTTCGGTTTGAACGATCAAACGATGCAGTCTCAGGATTTTTGGAAACAATTACTCAATGAACAAGAATTTTTCTTTTTATTTTTCAGTCTTCCCGGTTATGGTGAAAAGCCAGATTTTTCAAAGAAAATAGAGAAAGATAATGCATATCGGAGTGGTAAAATACAATGGAATATACAGGGACAAACCGAAAACAGATATTCCGAAGAGCAGGATATTTTACAGAAAATAAGCGGAACCTTCACCCCCGGTAATGAATGGTTACAAAAAGCCTATGGAAAAATGCCCTTTTTAACCGGAATTACTTTTAAAGAGAGTTTTAAACTTAAGGGAGAATATCATTTTGATCCGGAAACGGGATGTATAAAGAAAGCACAGATATATATGGAAGAAGTAGCTCATCCTGCTGTGTTATATCATACCATGAAATTTACATTAACTCAAATAGCATAAACAAATGGCTGAAGAAATTTTTGATGAAAGCCATTACTTTGTATGTAGTGGTGGATTAAAGCCAGCTCGATTTAATAGTGGGCAGGATATTATGTTGAAAGAAGATGGAAATTATTACCTGACGGAATACAGTCTGAAATGTAAAGGGATAGACTTTTCCTGTAAATGGACGGCTTTATTATTTGCTATTATTGCGGCAGCTATGGCTCTTTTAGCTTCTAACCCGGCGGGTTGGGTACTGCTTGCAGCCATAGGAGGATCAGTAGTGGGTGCCGGAGTAGGATTTGCCATTTGTGGAAGTCAGGCGGCTGTAATACGTACCTGGGTTGTAATAAAAGAAGATGCACAAATAGGAGAGTATCGTATGGTTTCTAATCATAAGCCGGTTCATCTTACTTGTAAGCTGTTTAGTAATACTATTACATTTAAACCGAATGTTACTAACGAATTTGAAGCTTTATGTCTTTTTGGTGGAAATATCCTTATGACTGGACTGGAAGGCTTTATGTATGTTTATGCTTTTCGGGGAGGGGGATTATTAATAAAATCGCCTATGACTTTTTTACGTAACTTTGGGGCAAATTACCTGAAAACCCTTTCTGTAAATGGATTTATAGGAAGGTCTGTGTTTGGTATTTATGGAGGTGCTAATGCGTATTACATGTCTGATACCAAAGGTTTTGATGCCGGACGGGTTGCCAAAGCTTCAGCCCAAAGTTTTTTCTTTGCCGAAACAGCTGCTTATCATGCAGTAACCGAAAGAGATCCGCAAAGTATTGCTTTACTTCTTAGTATGGGAGGAATACCCGGAGGAAGAAATGGGCAAGATGCAGGAAAAGGGCAGGTGGCTCAGGAAGCAAGGGCAACAGCAGAGAGTTGGAAAAATGCAGCGGATAAAGTAAAGAATGGGGTAAATAAGACTATTGATTATGCTAAGGAGGTCAGAGAAAAACTGCGTTCTCAGAAAAAAGGTGTGGGTGCACATGAGAAAGGTTTAGGTAAATTTGAAGGAGATCCTGCAAGAGATTACTATGGAAGTGGTAAAGATTCTCATCCGGCAGAATGGCAAGCTATAATAGACGATTTAAAAGCAAATGGAGTAGAAATTAAGTATAGAGAAGGTAATTTAGCTTATAGTCCTGAAAAGGGAAGACCGGGACAAATGATTTTAGACCCTGATGCATCTTATAGTGCTTTAAAACATGAATACCAACATTATTTAGATGATAAAGCTAATGGGCATCCTGGGTTTTCAGAATATCTTAAAAATCAGGATTTTCAGGCTGAAATGGAAATTAATGCATATAATAAAGAAATAGAGATAGCTAATGATTTTGGAAATAAAGAATTAGCTAATGAGTTAGAACAATTAAAACAAAATGAATTAAATAGAATTTATGGAAGAGAATAAGAATATATTTAATCAGATACGTTTTTTTAAAGATGGTATTCCTGAATATAGAAATTATTCTATAGAGCAATTAGAGCAATTATTAGCAGACAACTCTTCAGGCTATATAAAAGCACGGTGTCTTGTAGAATTGGCCTATAGAAAAAAGTTAGATTACTTATACGATGAACTACCTAAAATAGAAAATCAAAAATTAAATGCATTATTTAATTTAAGTGTTGCACAAATAGCAGCATTAGCTATACTTGATTATGGTAGTAAACAAGATATAATCAAAATGAAAAATAGTATAAAAAATTGGACAGTTAAATATCAAGAAGAAGATTTTGTAGATTACTTAAAAAGACATAATATTAGCTTATAAAGTGTTTGTTAGATAATGTTTAATGATTTTATTTAAGAATAATGCATAGTATTAAAATTTTTCTATTGAAAAATTAATTAAAAAATTATCTGAAGACATTTCTTAAGTACCTAAATCCAGAATTATTATTACATTGAGAAGCCGAATTAATAATAATGAGAGTTTAGAAAAAATTATTTTATCTGAAGTAGCAAATAAAAGAATCAAATTCAGTATGTAATGGGTGTATTTAATATTTCTATTATTTGTGCTTTGGTAATTATACAGTATGGAACAGACATAGGCATACAAAATTTAGGAAATATTATAAATGATTGGGATAATAATTCAAAACAAATATTGAAAGATTATTTAGATATGAAAGGCATAGAATGGGATGTGAAAATTTAATTATGAAAAAACTATATGATATATATTAAAAAAAACTTTAGATAAAGATCCTTTAATATTAAATGATAATAATAATATAAATTGGTGGAAAAGAGTATTGAAATATTAAAAATTATAAAAGAAACTAATAATACAGAAGCTATCAATTTAAGAAGTATTGATATGAGGGTAATGATGAAATGTCCTGAAGTTGTTTACAATAAAGAATTATTAATCATCATTAATAATTTACTTGAAAAATCTTATATTGAATGGGTAAGAGAAAATTCTAGTGTAATAATTACTAAAAAAGGCATTGAATACTTAGATGGATTTGAAAAAAATGAGTAATATTTAAAATTGGTATCTAATATTACTATCCTATATTTTTTATGTATTGAAAGATATAAAAATTTATGAGTAAAAACTGCGTTCTCAGGAAAAAGGTAACGGTGCGCATGAGAAAAGTATTGAACAAATAAAAGCAGAAAAACTTATAGAGCAAGCTAAGATAGCAGAAGCTGAACTTACTGATTAAATTAGCTGAGGAAAATGGAAGGATTAGATTTTAGATTAAAGTCAGTTGAATCTTTAACTAGAAAACTATAATCAGATGGAATAAATACTGAAATGAAAGATGTCCTTCGTTATACAACTATATTCGAAAACTCAAAATTAACATCTGGGACAAAAACAATGTTAGATGCGTTAAAACAAAACGGATATAAAGAGGTAGCTATAAAAAATACTTTTAAAGATGGAGCTGTTTATAAAGGTATAAATACTAATTTTGAGACACCTAATGGACAAGTTTTTGAATTGCAGTTTCATACGCCTGAAAGTTTTAATGTAAAACAAAATATTAATCATGTATTATATGAAGAAGCAAGGTTACCTAGTACCCCAAAAGAGATAAGTGATGTTCTTATTGATAAAATGAGAGAAAATTCTTCTAAAATACCTAATCCTCCTAATGTTTCAGATATAAAATAAAAAATTATGAAAGATCCTTTTTTATATTATAAAATTATTTATGATGGTAAGGAATTCCTTTTAAAAATTCCTAATAACGGATTAATGTTCAACAAAAATATAAATAGTATATTATTTTTTGAAAACGGAAATTGGATTAAAGATGATGGGAAAAATAAAGTTTTAATGAATAAATATATGACTGGATGGATAGATGAAGATGATTATTTATCCTCGGAAGAAGTAAAAAATTTATTAGAGAAAAATAAGTAATGAGTTATTATCAATTAGTTCAGGAAGCCAGACAGTTTTCAATACAAGCCCATAATCAACAAAAATATGGAGCTTATCCTTATGAAATTCATTTAGGACATGTTGTTGAAATATTAATAAGAAATGGTCTTAAATTTTGTACTGAAGAAGATTATACATTACTGGCTGCTGCTTGGTTGCATGATATTTTGGAAGATACAACTATATCGAAGGAAGAGCTTACTAGAAAATTTAATTCAAATATATCAGAAATAGTTTATGCACTAACTGATGGAAGAGGAAATACTAGAAAAGAAAAAAAGAAAGAAGTGTATAAAAAGATAATCTTTAATCAAAATGCTATGATAGTTAAATTAGCTGATCGAATAGCCAATGTAGAATTTAGTATAATTCATGGCAATAAAAAAAAAAATTAAAAAATATTATGTAGAACAAAAAGATTTAGAAATCTATATTAAGCCTCATATTAATACAAATTTAGGAAATAGACTATTTGAATATTTAGAGTATAATTTCAATTTAATAAAATATTATGATTAAAAAATAAAAGGTGGAGAAATCCACTTTTTATTTTTATGCAAATAATACACAAATTAGTTAATTATATTAAAAATTATTAGAAAAGCTACGTTCTCAGGAAAAAGGAAACGGTGCGCATGAGAAGTCAGCAGGAGGAAAAACCCCTTTTGATACTATAGCTGAAGATGGCTATAGAGGAGGTCTTGAACATATAGAAGCAGGTACAAGATCAATAGAAGAAGCTTCTTTTACATCTGAAAATATAACAAAAGTAAAAGAACATTTAAGTAAACCTGAAATTTCAAATCCTAGCACAGGTGAACCTTGGGCTTAAAATAAGATTATGATAGAGAGATTGGAAGCTATACAGAAAGGCGAATTAGAAGCGACAGCAACAGATAAAGCTTTTTTAACTCATGAAATGAGAGAAGCCGAATTAATGAGTGAAGGGAAGGCATATAATGAAGCTCATGCTCAAACCTGTAAAGAATATTGAATTACCGCAGAAATGGAAAAAAGATCGAATGGAGAACATCCTTTTTATACTAAAGAAGCTGAAGATGCATTGTATAAAGCAGATATAGAAAGATTAGGTTTTTAAAAAAAAATAAAATGAATATAATAAAAGATAAACAGATAAAAGAAATATGCAAACTTATAATTTTAAGGTTATCATATAAACAGCCGATGTCTTCTAGTTTTGGTTATCGTAATATATTTCTTAATTCACTTGGACTAATTGTTAATGAGTCTTTACTTGTTGAAGAATTAGAACATGAAAAAATGGTCATTCATGAAGGAATATTTGAAAATTCTAATTTCTATAAAAATATTTCAACTACAGAAAAAGGTAAAAAATATTTTTTAGAAAATATAAATAAAATTAGTATACCTACAGATGATTTATCTTTGAAAATAGATAAAATAAAAATGTATTTAGGAATTGACAATTTATAAAATTAAGTGTTTTATTATAACTAATTGAAAATAATAGAAAAGGGCGAATGAAAAATTTCATTTTAAAAAGTAAAAGATATAGAATCATTTATACAAAATGAATCTATTGATTTTGGACAATTCTTCGATTAAGAAGGAAATCCATTAAGTGATCTTATAATAGGTGAAACTGATAGAATTACTAGACTTGATGAGTATTTTGGAAAAGTAGATGATGGAATATATACCAAAAGCTATTGAAAATTTAGGTTTAGATATTAATACTACATCTGGTAAAGTATCATATGAACAGTTAAAAACAGGTCTAGAAAATGGAAATTCAGCTGTAGTTAGTGTAAATGATGGACAAGGTGCACATTCAGTTATTATTGATAGAATTGAAAATGGACAAGTAACTGTTAGAGATCCTCTTCCAATGGGGCAAGGTTCTTCATATTCTGTCTCTGTAAATGATTTTAAAAGTTTCTTTACAGGACGAGGAGTAATTTTTAAATAGAAAAAAATAATGACAAGTAAAATAACAAAAATAATAATTACAGACGCTGATAATACGGTAGGGAGCAAATTAATAGAGATTATTAATTCTTTTGAAAATAACTCTTTAGTACCAACTTGGTTTAGATTAAAATTAGAAAATTTAAAAGACGATGACTTATGGGAGAATGAATATTTAATGAAATATGATGTCTGGGTAAATAAGATGTTAGATAAAAAATGGAAGTTAAAAGATATACAAGTAAGAGATTTTTCTATTCAAATAGATCTTGAATTATTTGGAAAGTCTAACTATTCTGAATTATTATCAATAATATCAATTTTAGGTATTGATCTAAATAATGTGCTTGTAGAGGATTCGTATTTTGGTAATTATACACCATGATAAATTAATTTATATGAATTTTAAAATTTTTTGTAATGAAATTGAAAAAAGAAACAGTTTTACAGATTGTTAAAGATTTTCAAGATAGATACCCGAATATTAAAGGAAATGGAAATTTTAAGATTCAATCATTCTTAGCAAAAGAAGATAATCAAAAAAATAATATATGGTTTGTTACTGAAGATAATGAACTATTTGGTGAAATACATGAATTTATATATGTTATTTCGGATGAAAAAGGAGAAGTAGAATATACAATGAATGAATTGGGAACTAAAAATCCACATATTCCAGAATCGGACGAAACATGGGATAAATTTACCGATGAAGATATAGAACGGATGAATAATGGAGAATGGGATGATAAATGGGATAATTACTAAAATACTATTATTATAAAAAGCAGAATTTATTCTGCTTTTTTATTTAAGATGCCTAGTCCTCCAAAGACGGAGATAGAGAGGCCGCAAAAAGGTAAAAAGCCAGGAGGGAGAAGCACCTGCCCCAAGCAGAGAGGCAGAAGCGTTTGAACATATTAATGACGCTGGAGCAGCAGGTGTAGGCCAAACAAATGTAGGTGAACGAACTGCTCAATTTGTTATACAAGAGAGTTCCAGTTCTGTACGGTTAGATGTTATTGAGGATCACGGCTCATTTATTACACGCCAGAGTGTAAGGATAGATGGCGCTACTGTAGGAAAAACTCAAATGGAAACCAACTATATAGAATGAAAGAAAGTAAAAAAAACAATTTACCATTCGGGTAAGCAAAAAAGCCAACCCTAGGGTTGGCTTTTGCTTTTTCAACTGTTTATCTTATCTAAGAGTCCCAGTTCGTCCTCGGGAATAAGGATTTTACTAAGGGTTAAGATATTGTATAGGTCCAGCGGTTTGTGCCAAAGCGTAAAGCTTCTGCATTCCGTTTTTGCCAGTAAAGCTGTTATGATATTTTGAGGCAACTTTGTATAAGAATAAGCTAAATAAATTGATAAAAACACGAGGTAAGCTATATAAAAGTAACTTTCTGGAGAGATTATAAAAACATTTTACAATTAAATTCGTAATTTTACAATAATTAAACGCTGAAAAGAATGGAAAACAATACAAATATAAAAAAAGCCTATTTTGCTTCGGGCTGTTTTTGGGGTACCGAATATTACTTTATGAAAGCTAAAGGTGTAGTACATACCGCTGTCGGATTTATGGGAGGTCATGTAGATCATCCTACCTACGAGCAGGTATGTCAAAAAGACACCGGGCATCTGGAAACAACGGAAGTGGAATACAATACAGAAGAAACCAGTTATGAAGATTTGGTGAAATTATTTTTTGAAACTCACGACTTTACCCAGACGGATGGGCAGGGTCCGGATATAGGACCTCAGTACCTTTCCTGTATTTTTTATTCTGATGAAGGAGAAAAGAACATAGCTTTACGGTATATGGAGATATTGCAGTCTAAAGGATACAAAGTCGCCACTATGCTAAAACCGGCCTATATCTTCTGGAAGGCAGAAGACTATCATCAGCAGTACTACGAACACAAAGGTTCAACACCTTATTGTCACGCTTACAAGCAGATTTTCGATTAATACAAAAAGGCTTTATTTGTAAAATAAAGCCTTTTCTTTTTGTAAAACAACAAATTTATTTAACACGAAAAGATAACGTTAATATCTTTATTTTTAATCCATGATGAATTTGCCAGTTTATCTAAGCTGATTCTACCGATAAAGTAATTACCATTAGGGCTGATATATTTTTCCTCTATGGAAATAAAGTCATCAAAAGCTGGAAACTCATCCGAGTAACGTACATACACCTTATACTCGCCATGATTCACCAGTTTCAGGTTTTTATCTACATGTGAGTATTTTTTATTTTCATATTTATAATCATAAGTTAAAGCGGAAATATCCGATAATACAGCGCTACCGGTCGGTTTATCACCCGCACCTTTACCTATCATCAGTTGGTTTTCCGAAAAAGCACTTTCCAACACCACACCGTTGTATTCATATTTCACATGAGCCAGCGGATCTTCCTTTTCAATAAAAGTAGGAGCACAGAAACCGGTAATTTCATTTCCGTTTTTATTGCACTTTGCTATCAGTTTAATAGCAAAATTACGTTGCTGGGCAAACCTTAAATCAAAATCGTTAATACGGGAAATACCGAAATTAAAAATATCCTCAGGACGCGTAATCAAGCCAAAAGCATGGAAAAGGATAATGCAAAGTTTGTATTTAGGATCGATACCTTCCACATCCAGAGTCGGATCTGTTTCGGCAAACCCTTTTTCCTGAGCTTCTTTCAAAACGATGGGGTACGAGATATTCTCATCAATCATTTTGGTCAGGATAAAATTGGTAGAACCGTTAAAAATACCCGAAACCGAAGTAAGCAAATCGTTATCGTAGTATTCTTCTAAATTACGGATGATAGGAATACTGGCACATACCGAGGCTTCATAAAGAAAAGATACCTGGTATTTTTTTTCCAGGTCAAGCAATTCCGGAAGACGTTCGGCAATCATTTTTTTATTAGCGGAAACTACCGATTTTCCGTTTTTCATTGCTTCAGAAACGATTTCAAATGCAGCATCCGCATCATCAATAAGTTCCACAATTACATTGATTTCCGGATCTTTTAAAAGTTCCTCCTTGTCGGTAGTAAAATATTTTTTGTCAATCGGGCGGGGTTTATCTGCATGTTTAATACAAATCTTTTTAATATTGGCTTCCACACTTCCGGCTTCTTCCAACACCTTATATAAACCGGTTCCAACACATCCGAAACCGAAAATTCCCAGTTTAAGTTTATTTTTAGTCATGTTTTATTTTTCTTGATTTTCTAATGTTTCCTTGCTACAACATATAGTTTCAGCATTTAATGCCTGTTCCAGATCAGCAATCAAATCATCCGCATTTTCAATTCCAACGGAAAGGCGGATGAGTGAATCCTGTATTCCGGTTTCTCTGCGTATTTCGGCAGGAGTGGATTTATGAGTCATAGTAGCCGGATGACTAACCAGACTTCTGACATCTCCCAGGTTTTCTGCCAGCAGGAAGATTTGGGTCTGGGTAAGAACACGGGTGGCGGCTTCCAGAGTATCCTCTTTAAGGCTAAAGGAAACCATTCCTCCGAAAGCTTTTTGCTGTTTAGCTGCAATTTCGTGATTTTTATGAGATTTTAATCCCGGATAGTATATTTTATCCACTTTTGGGTGGTTAGCCAGATATTCCGCTACTTTTTGAGCATTTGCAGAATGTTTTTCCAGTCGTAAGGACAAAGTCTGGATACCCCGTAAGGTTAACCAGCTGTCAAATGGTGATAAAACCCCCCCAGACGTATTTTGAATATATTTAAGCTCTTCGTCCAGTTCCGGAGTATTTACCACTACAAATCCGGAAAGTACATCTCCATGGCCGGACAGGTATTTGGTTCCGCTGTGTACTACAATATCTGCTCCCAGTTCAATCGGGCGTTGTAAAGCCGGAGACAGGAAAGTATTGTCAACGATCAGCAGGGCACCCACACTTTTAGCTATTTTGGCTATTTCTTCAATATCGGAAATTTTAAGTGTAGGATTGGTCGGTGTTTCCAGCCATATGAATCGGGTTTTTGAAGAAACGGCTTCCGCTACATTCTTAGCATCGGTTGTATCAATAAATTTGGAAGTAACACCAAAACGATTATACACGGTGGTTAAGATACGATACGTACCGCCATACACATCATTTACGGCAATTACTTCATCCCCCTGGTTCAATAATTTTAATACGCAGTCCGTGGCTGCAAGACCCGAAGAAAATGCAAAACCGGCCAGTCCGCCCTCCAGTTCGGCTATTGCTGATTCTACCACCTTACGGGTTGGATTGGCAGTTCTAGAATAGGCAAATCCCTTATGCACTTCCGGGGCTTCCTGCGCATAGGATGAAGTTTGATAAATAGGAGTAGAAATGGCTCCGGTTAATTCATCCGGTTTTGAAATGTGTACGATTTTTGTTTCTAATTTCATGACTTTGTTGTTTTACAATTAATAAATGGACATTCATTAATCACTACAAAACAACTTATTCAAGATTTCCATGGCTCGGAAAAAGATATAAAAAAACTTCTTCCGATAGGTCGAAAGAAGCTTATATATTTTTTCTGATTAAGCAAGTTTTCGACTTATCTATCCCTGTTACGGGTTGGATGCAGCACCTGACTCTTAGTAGAGGGTTGCTAAGGTATCATAGGGCCAATTCCCTCCACCTTTCTTGATAAGCAATTTTATTAATGATCTTTAATAACACAAAGATATAATAAAAAAATCTAATAAAACAAATATTGAATGTAAAAAATTAATAAAATTATAAATTATTGATTATTAAATTGTTACATATAGTCCAATTCTGTCAGACTAACTATCAGGTATAGAGCCGCATTAATTATTACCCAAAGAAAGGCACCAATACCCACTAGAACACTTTCAAATACTTCACCGATATTTACCCGGTTTCTCTTGGATTTTTGGTTTGAAGATTGATAAGTTCTATCCATCAGTTCCTCAAACAATTTATCTTTATCAGATAGTTTAGTTTCCAGTATCTGTTCGCCCTGAAAATTCACCAGACACCATTTGTTTTTGAGATTCTGAACCAGAAAATTTTGAGTGAGCTCATTGTATTCAATGGATTTATATTCAGGAGTAATTTCCTTTCCTTCGGAATTTAACAAAAAATATTTTTTATTTCTGGTAGCAATAAATACCTGTTGCGGAGTTTTGGTTATATAATCATAACGAAAGGCAGTCAAAGGAGTTTGATTCGCATCGGTAATTCCATATTTCATATTTTGTTGAGCGATGGACAGGGCATCAAAAGCAAGAGAGTCAGAATTTTGTTTTTTTGATGAAGAATCCAAAGTGACAAAAAATAGTTCCGCATCATTCTTTACTCTGATAAACCTGGGAGATAATAAGTCTACTTGTTTATATTGCACAGGTATCACTTCTTTTCCTTCCCGATCTATAATGCCCCATTTCCCTTTTCGTAAAACTTTAAAAAGATGTGAGGTTAAAATTTGTACGTCTTCCCATTCCACCGATACAATAATTTCGCCGGTGTATACATTAATAATTCCGGTATATTCATTTGTGACTTTAGCCTTGTAAGTATCTTCTCCTTTAGAAGATTTCAAATAGGTGATATACTTGTAAATTACGGGAATGGTTTCTTTTCCTTTGATGGAAAGTGTACCCGTTTTCCCGTTATTATAAACACTGTAGTACTGGGGATTAACGGATAAAATTTTTTCATAGTTTTTAATTTCTATATCCTGTCCGTTCTTTATAAAAACAGTGACTGCCGTTGAATTTTTATTCGGTTTCCCTATAATCAAAATTTTAGGATCCGAATCTACATTTGATGGAATATTAATATGAGCAAATGAATAGGAAGAGGAAATAAGCTCTCCCCGGGTATCATAAATGGTCCATTTTTTTTCTTTCATCGTGGCAAAGCCATCCTCATGAATGGGTTCAATTTTATCAAATAGAAAAGGAATAATGATCTGTTGTTTCTTTTCATCAATAACACCGTATTTGCCTTTTTGTTTTTTAATACTAAGACCAGTAGAGTGGGTACGTTTTTTTTCTTTTTTTTCCTTTTTTTGCTTGTCCTTTTCATAGAGGTCCAATGAGAAAGAATAAGAAGAGAAGAATAAAAAAAATAAAATAAAGCAGCAGTTTTTCATAATTTAAAAGATTGTTTCTAATTCAAACATAAACGAAGTATACTCAAATATAGTATAAAATAAATATAAATTATGGCTGATCGGTTTTTTATTTTTTATTTTCCGGCTCAAAAATTAAAAAGATTTTTCGTTTTACAATGGTGCCCCTGAGCTTAGGAAGCTCCGTAAGAAATACAGGATAAAACCAGGTAAAAGAAAAAATGCAGATAAGAGTATTCTGAAGCGTTATGCTCTGTGATACAAAGTTTAGTGTGAAATGAGGAAACGGGGTTTCTGCTGTAAAAAGCAAGCCTCTCTAAGAGTTTAGAGAGGCTTGTGTAGTATAAAGAGTACCCTAGGAATACTAAAGTACAATGTTCACAATACGTTTAGGAACAACAATAATTTTTTTAGGATTTTTTCCATCCAGATAACCGGCGGTTTTTTCATGATTCATCACGGCAGTTTCAATTTCCTGAGAGGATGCTGTGGCCGGCATCTCAATTTTAAACCGTACTTTTCCGTTAAAGCTTACCGGATATTCAAAACTGTCCGAAACCAGATGTGAGGCAACAAATTCAGGGAATGAAACATATTCAATACTTTCGGAGTGTCCCAGTTTTTCCCATAATTCCTCAGCTATATGCGGTGCATACGGAGATATGAGAACAGCCAGAGGTTCCAGAATTTTCCTTGTATCGGTTTTCAGTTTACTTAGTTCATTGGTGGCAATCATAAAGGAACTCACCGAAGTATTGAATGAAAAACTCTCAATATCTTCTGCCACCTTTTTGATTAGTTGATGAAGAACCTTTAATTCCTCTTTGCTAGGCTCTGAATCCGAAGCTGAAAAAGCTTCATTTTTCCCGGAATGATACAATCTCCAGAATTTTTTCAGAAAACCATGAACACCTACCAGCCCCTGAGTATTCCAGGGTTTAGCCTGTTCCAGCGGGCCTAAAAACATTTCATACATCCTCAGGGTATCAGCTCCGTATTCTTCACATACATCGTCAGGATTAATAACATTATAATAAGATTTAGACATTTTTTCAACCTCTCTTTTTGAGATCAATTTACCGCTTTCAAGAATAAACTGAGCATCTTTAAATTCATCCCGCCATTCTCTTAGCTTTTCAATGTCTACCTCATCAGTGGTTCCTTTAAGTAATTTTACGTCTATATGTATAGGAGTAACTTCCTGAGTTTCTTCTAGCAGATTGCAGGAAATATAATTTTGTGTACCGTTAATTCTGTACACATAGGCACTCTGTCCCAAAATCATTCCCTGGTTAATTAATTTCTGAAAAGGTTCTTCGCTCTTTACATAGCCGTAATCTTTTAAGAATTTATTCCAGAAACGGGAGTATAGCAAATGCCCGGTGGCATGTTCGCTTCCTCCGATATATAAATCCACATTTTCCCAGTATTGGATCTGGCTGTCATCCGCCAGACGGGAAGCGTTGTTCGGATCCGTGTATCGTAAATAATACCAGGAACTTCCTGCCCATCCCGGCATAGTGTTTAAATCCAGTGGAAATACCGTGGTATGGTTGACGTTATCTATACTCACCACCTTTTCATTTTCCGCATCCCAGGCCCAAACCTGTGCCCTTCCCAACGGAGGATCGCCGTCTTCTGTAGGCAGGTATTTTTCAACCTCAGGAAGTACCAGCGGCAATGCAGATTCCGGAAGAGTATAAGGGGTAGAGTTTTTATAATATACCGGAATAGGTTCTCCCCAGTATCTTTGACGGGAAAATACAGCATCCCGCAAGCGGTAATTTATGGTTCCGTGTCCGATACCCATCTGTTCCACCATTCCAATCATTTTAATCTGGGCTTCTTTTACCGAAAGACCGTTAATTGCATCGGAATTGATGACTTTTCCTTCTTTGGAGGTAAAAGCTTCTTCCTGTATGTTTTCTGACCCTTCAATTACTTCTTTGATGGAAATGCCAAAATGCTTCGCAAAGCGATGGTCTCTTTCATCGTGTGCCGGAACAGCCATAATTGCACCGGTACCATAACCCATTAAAACATAGTCGGCAATATATACCGGTATATTTTCTTTATTTAGCGGATGCACGGCATAGGCACCCGTAAATTGTCCGGAAACCGTTTTGGCATCCGCCATACGTTCTCTTTCCGAACGTTTGGTGCTGTCTTCTTTATATTGGTTGACTGCCTCAACATATTCTCCGGTGGTAAGCTGGTTCACCAAAGGATGTTCGGGAGCCAGTACCATAAACGTACAGCCGTACAGGGTATCGGGGCGGGTAGTGAATACTTTGATCTGCTCGTCCGAGTTTTGTACCGAAAAAAGTATTTCAGCTCCCTGGGACTTACCAATCCAGTTTCTCTGGCTTTCTTTTATCGCATCGCTCCATTCAAGGGTGTCCAGGCCGGTTAGCAGACGTTCCGCATAAGCCGTAATCCGCATAGACCATTGCATCATTTTTTTCTGATATACCGGATATCCGCCACGTTCGGAAACTCCATTTATCACTTCATCATTGGCCAGAACGGTTCCCAGTGCAGGACACCAGTTTACAGTAGTTTCCGCACGGTAAGCCAGACGATAGTTTAAAAGTATTTCCTGTTTCTGTTCTTCTGAATATCCGTTCCATTCTTCTGCCGTAAAAGGTTCTTTCTGGCTGGTACAGGCATTAACTTTCAGAGAACCGTTTTCAGAGAAATTATCAATCAGTTCTTGTATGGGGCGTGCCTGATGAAGTGTCTGGTCGTAATACGAGTGAAAAAGCTGAATGAAAATCCATTGGGTCCAACGGTAATATTCTTTATCCGAAGTTCTTACCTCACGGCTCCAGTCAAAAGAAAAACCCAGTTTTTTAAGCTGGTTGTTATAACCGGCAATCTGGTTGTTTTTATTATCGATTCCACCATTAATGTTTACTTCGGTTGTTATTGCCGGATGCTGGCCGGTTTGAATGGCATACTGCTCGGCAGGTAAGCCGAAACTATCGTATCCTATAGGGTGTAGGACATTAAATCCTTGGTGGCGTTTGTATCTTGAGTATATATCTGAGGCAATATAGCCCAGAGGATGTCCCACATGCAGTCCGGCTCCCGATGGATAAGGGAACATGTCCAGTACATAATATTTCGGTTGTGAAGTATTATCTGACGTGGCAAACGTTTGTTGCTCCGCCCATTTTTTCTGCCATTTTTTTTCGATGTCTTGAAAGTTATACTGCATGATTATTTCAGGGAATTTAATATTTTCTAATTTTTGCAAATGTAAGAATTTATTGGATCATTTAAGAATACCTGCCGGAAGTAATTGGGTATTTTTTCTCAGGCAGAGCTTTCTAATAAAGAAGGTTTTATATGGTTAAGTATAAGGTATTGAATATATTTTTTACTCCTCGGTCAATAATTTTATTAATCTAAAGCGATATAAACTTTCGGGTAATCCTGTTTTGGTCCGTAATCTCACCAATGCGCTTTTTACGGCTGACAAGAAAATCAGAGCTATGGTTTATCTCCTTTCAAGGGGATGATTGAATTGTTTCATCAGATTTAGGTGATAGTAAACATAAGATACGTAGCTGATTAAAAAAGTAAGTTACAGACCCAATATTGAACGTTATTTTTTTTCTTTAGGCCGAATTAAATATAATCCTCCGGAATGAGGTATTTGACTTGATATGCTATATATATACATATATATAGCCCTTTTTATATAGTTCTTCATTACCAAAGAATTCTATATTTTTGTCTAAATTACTATTAAATTTAAAATGAATTTTCTCCTTAGACATTTGCAATTCTGCATAGAGGGTAATATAACGTAAGTGCAAGGTTTTTATGATATCCTGCTTGGCTTCTTCGCTTCTGTTTTATATTCTTTCAATACTTCTTGTTTTTCATTTTTCAGAAATTTAACTATGAAATTTATTTTCAATAATTTTATAATGTTTTTTAGCTTCTATAAATATAAAATTAATATATTTGTCCTCTCTTATTATAGGTTTTGTTATAAATTAAATAGTGATAGGTATAATAATAATACTTTTTACTTTTTAATACATTTAATCAATGTTAAATAAATTGAAACTTATTTAGCTGAGTATACTGAATTAAGTATTTAAGCTAAAAGTAGTATAGGAATTTTAATAAAATTATTTGTATAACACATTAAATAAAAAATTACGAAATATATTAATAACTAAACAGTAATTCAAAATGAAATTTTTAAATAAAATAATAAGTTTACTAATCATTTTATTCAATGTCTTTTTATTAGCTCAAAAAAATAGTGATATAGATACTTTACATTATAACGTTGTGATAAATAAAAATGAATCTAAAAATTTTAAAACAGGTACGAATATTAAAAATTACATAGCTTCAGACAAAAATATATATAAATCCGGTGATACAATTATTCTAGGAGAAGCTACTGGAGAAGGACAAAGTGCATTTAGTAAAAAAAGAAATTTTCAATATATATTTTATGGCAAACCTGCTGCTGTATTATTTAAAGGCATAAGATATGTAGATGAAAAATATAAAGGTTATAAGGCTACTATTGAACAAATTAAATTTAATAAAGGTAGCATGGGGCAGGAAAATTATATATTTTTTTATATAAAACCATTGCCGGGTACTAACTTTTTATTATTAGATAATTATATTACTGTTACAATGGTAGATAATGCAATTTTAAGTGGTGAAATTATTCCCTTAAACAAAACACGTCCTTTAACTTATGATGAAGCAATAGAGATATTAAAAAACAAAAAAATGGAGTTAGAATTAGAATTAATAACACAAGAAGAGTTTAACAGAATAAAAGAAAATCTTAAGCCTATAATAAATAAATAAAATACAGAGTATTTAATTTATCATATACCACTAAGGGCATTTGTTTTATTTCTTTAGCATATGATGTTCTAGGATCTTCAGTATAATGGTGGCCGAATATAGTTAATAATTCAACCTCGCTAGGTAAAATGGTACTAATTTCATATTCTTTACTTTGAATCCCTTGATCTATAAATGGATACCCAGAATAATCTTCTGGAGTTTTTTTACAACTTAGTATAAATACTAATAGGAATAAAATACAGTTTCTCATGAGCCTAAGCTTTTATTTTTTTTCTTTAGGACGTACAAGATACAAACCACCTGAATGAGGGAACATACTTAATTTGTTATATATGTATACATATATATATCCCTTCTTATACAACTCTTCATTACCAAAAAATTCTATATTTTTATTTAAATCATTATTGAATTTAAATTGGATTTTCTCCTCAGGCATCTGCAATTCCACATAGAGGGTGGTGTACCGTATTGAAAAAGTTTTTATAATATCTTGTTTGATTTCTTCACTGCTGTTTTTATATTCTTTTAATATTCTATTTCTCTTTTCCTCCGAAATTTCACTATGATTTTCTTCATTTAAAACCGTATAATATTTTTCAGCCACCGGAAATTTAAAATTAATAAATTTATCCTCTTTGTTGGTATAAGAATTACGTACAACATTCATAGCTTCACTGCTTAAAGTATCAATTATGTGATTTGTCATATTATATTTAAAATCATTAATCATATGATTATTTGTATACCTGAAATACAGAGTGTTTGATTTATCATATACCACTAAGGGCATTTGTTTTATTTCTTCAACGTACAATGCTCTAGGATCTTCAGTATAACGGTGGCCGAATATAGTCAATAATTCAACCTTGCTAGGTAAAATAGTACTAATTTCATACTTTTTACTTTGAATCCCTTGATCTATAAATGGATACCCAGAATAATCTTCCGGAGTTTTTTTACAACTTAGTATAAATACTAATAGGAATAAAATACAGTTTCTCATGAGCCTAAGCTTTTATTTTTTTTCTTTAGGCCTAATCACATACAATCCTCCGGAATGAGGTATTTGACTTGATATGCTATATATATACATATATATATAGCCCTTTTTATATAGTTCTTCATTACCAAAGAATTCTATTTTTTTATTTAAATAATTATTGAATTTAAAATGAATTTTCTCCTGAGGCATTTGTAGTTCTGAATAGGTTGTATTATAGCGTAAGGAACGGGTTTCAATAATAGCTTGTTTGGTTTCTTCACTACTATTTTTATATTCCTCTAAAACTTCCTTTTTTTCTTTTTCAGAAATTTCACTATGATATTTCTCATCTAAAATCATATAATATTTTTCTGCATATGGAAATTTAAAATTAACAAATTTATCCTCTTTGTTGGTATAAGAATTACGTATAATATCCATGTCTTCTCTATTTAAAGTATCAATGGTATTATTTATCATATTGTATTTATAATCATTAATCTTATAATTATCTGTATATCTGAAATACAGAGTGTTTGATTTATCATATACAATTAGAGGCATTCGATTGATTTCTTCTGCATGAGAAGATCTTGGATCAGATGGGTAAGGATGTCCAAATAGTGTCAATAATTCAACCTCGCTAGGGAAAATGGTATTAATTTCATACTTTTCACTTTGAATCCCTTGGTCTATAAATGGATAACTGTAATACTCTTCCGGTGTTGTTTTACAAGCTGTAAATACTACAAAAATGAATAAAAATACTATACACTTTCTCATAAATCTAAACTTTTATCAATTTATTTTACAGTTCTTTAATTTATGGATAAAAGCTTTTTCATTTTTTTTCTTTAGGCCTAATCACATACAATCCTCCGGAATGGGGAAACATACTTAATTTATTATATATATATACATATATATATCCTTTTTTATATAACTCTCTATTGCCGAAAAACTCTATCTGTTTGTTTAAATCAGAATTGAATTTAAAATGAATTTTTTCCTGAGGCATTTCCAGTTCTACATACATAGTATTATAACGTAAAGAACGTGTTTCAATAATGTCTTTCTTTATTTCTTCTCTACTATCCTTATACTCCTCTAATACTTTCTTTTTTTCTTCTTCGGAAATTTCACTATGATACTCTTTATTGATAAATTTATAGTATTTTTCTTCCTCTGGAAATTTAAAATTAACAAACTTATTCTCTTTCTTAGCATAAGAATCACAGATAACAGTCATGTTTTCATTATTTAAGGTGTCTAATTTATAGTTTATTGTATTATATTTTAAATTATAAACCATATAATTTTTATTATTATCAATATATTTAAAAAATAGAGTATTTAATTTATCATATACCACTAAGGGCATTTGATTGATTTCCTCTGCATGAAAAGATCTAGGATCAGGTGGATAACGTTCTCCAAATAGAGTTGTTAATTCCAAATTTTCAGGAAAAATAATATTAATTTCATACTTTTCACTTTGGATACCCTGATCTATAAATGGATAACTGGAATACTCTTCCGGTGTTGTTTTACAACTGGTTAAAAACAAAATAAGTACTACTAAAATAGAGTTTCTCATAAGTCTAAGCAACCTCTTACCTATTTGATAAGATAGTAAACACTTTTTTATTTTTTTTCCTTAGGACGTACTAGATACAAACCTCTTGAGTGAGGAAACATATTTAAGTTATTATATATATATATATATATATATCCTTTTTTATATAATTCTTCATTACCAAAGAGTTTTACATTTTTATCTAAATCACTATTAAATTTAAAATAAATTTTTTCCAGAGGCATTTGCAGCTCTGCATATGTAGTATTATAGCGTGAGGAGGAATTTTCTATTATCATTTCTTTAAAAGTATCACTTTCATTTTTATATTTATTTAAAAGCTGATTTCTTTTTTCTTCGGAAATTTCACTATGATATTCCTCATTTAAAACTTTATAATATTTTTCAGCCTCTGGATATTTAAAATCTACTAAATCAGAGCTTTTCTTATAATTTTCTTCAAAGATTTTATTATAAACTTTAATGCTGTCTTCATTTTTTATCGTATCTGTTTTATTAGATAAAAAATCATATTTCATAAAATAAACTTTACTATTTTTACGATCATGTATAATATAGAAAATTCTATTTTTTTTATTGTAATATAGTAAAGGCATATCCCAGGTTTTCTTTTCTAATTCAGGAGACAACATTCCACGGGTTAAACTATAGCCTAGCATATTTTTTAATTCATATTTTTCTGGTACTAAGGTTACCATTTCATACTTTTCACTTTGAATCCCATCATCTATAAATGAATAAACGGAATAATCTTTGTTGGTAGTTTTGCAACTGGTTAAAAATAAAATAAGTATTACTAAAATAGAGTTTCTCATTCGTTTAATTCTTTATCGTTTATAAATATACAGTAAATAAAATAATCATCTCTCCCATAATCTTGATTTTTTATTTTTCTGTAAACAATTCCACTAAAAGTATCTGGTGTTTTAGCATCTTCATCTGCAGCCTCTTTTAACTCCTCAAAATAGTTAATTTCTTTCGCTAGAAGCCTTTGTAAGGTTAGGGTACTAATCCGTAGAAAACGGAAGCCCAATTCAAATATTTTTTCTTCTGCTAAGTTTTTTTTGGGTTTATCATACTGTAAAAACTTTTCCATACTTTCCACTCCCTCTTCTTTTTTCTCTAAAAAGATTTTAAAAGCTTCTTCCTTAATCAGTCCCTCTAGTTCTTGGGAGTATTGTTCTATCATCAGAGCCACCGGAAGGGAGAGGTGGCCAGCCAGCTGTCCTACCCAGGAAGGGAAAAAACCAAAGAATTTTTTCAGTAAAAAGCTTCCCATTCCTTTATAATCCGGAGTTCCGGAAGCCATGCTTTCCTCCATTCCCTGAAGGTCTATCACATAGCCCATCGTTTCAAATAGTTGGGTACTAAGCTGGGTGGCAGTATGTATGGGATTTTTTTGAGCAAGTACTTCCAGCTGGTTCAGTCCTTTGGTGGTAGCGTAGCGGGTTTCTCCCTGCAGGGTGGGGTGGGCAATACGAAATGCAGTATCGGAAGCCCTTTTTATGCGGTGCACATTTCCGTCTATCATGGTAATGGTTTTATTTTCGTATACGTTTTTCCTTAAGGTGATGCTTCCGTCCGTATACATCAAATATCCCTTTTCCAATTCCCGTATAGCCAGCGTATAGGTTTTCTTTTTCAGATACTCCAATCCTTTCCCCACTTCATTTTTAACTTTTTCTTTTGCCTGGTCTGTTATCTTAGCTTTTATTTTTTCCTGGGCATGTTCTATCTTTTGCTGGGAACTCGTATCTTCATTCAGTAACAATTCCATATAAATAGCATTTCCTTCACTGCTTCGTATTTCGGGAAACTGGTAGTCAATACCCGGTCGGATAAAGTATAAATCTGGAATTTCCGGTAGTTTTACCCTGAGATAATCCGTAAACCTGACCGGCAGGTGGGCAAGTTGGTACACAGGCCCTCCGTTAAAGCTGCTTTTCAGGGTTTTGGGACTATATTCAGCTTTGCAGTAAACTTCAATGTCACCCGGTGTATCATCTTCTTTAACCAATTGAATGGTATATTTATTATAAAGAAATTTTAAGGTGGCATATGCCCTGTTTTCAGATTCTACATAGGCATACTTCTGCGCTCCATCCAGTCTTCGGTCCCAGGCAATACAATCTATACCCAGCCAGCCCAGCTGTGAATCGTAAAAAGAAATTTTCAGCCGGCTGAGGCCTTCATCTTTATCATCGTTTTTATAATCATAGACAGGTATGTTACGGGTTTCAAACTGAAAGTATACCGTATCTCCCAGGTAAGCTTCCCTTATTTTATTATTTCCTTCCTTATCGGAGCTCCACCATCCGCGAATAATATAAATGCCCGCGGCTTTAGGTTCTTCCGGTTCCCCGTAAATCATTTCCCCATCGGTAGTAAGTTCTATTGGCCCGCCGGCGTTAATAGTAAAATTTTCCTGATAATAGGTAAGGGTTCCATAACGTTCTATTATTTTTCCTCCGGCTATTCGTACTATTTTTCCTCCTGCCATAATGTGTTAGAATAATTTGGATTTTTCACCACTGTTGTTATTAAAATTCTGGTCGGAATGAAACTGTGTTTTTCCTTCGGTGGAGGTATTTCTTTCCTGTGCGTACGATTGCGCTTCTTGGGCTCTGGAGCTAATACTTCCGGTAGCTTCTTCCTGTATATCCCCTGCAAACAGGGTATATTGCCTTCCTACGGTAGTGGCGGAGTTTTTCCCTACACTGGTGGTTTGGTCGGCTCCCACCGTGGTAACCATATTTTTACCGGCACTTAACACAATATCTTCTCCGGCGCTTACCGAAAAATTCCTGGGAGCATTTACTGAGATATTTCCTTCCCCGTCCATAAACATCCGGTTACCGCTGGGGTCTTCAATCAGAATGGAACCCTGTCCTTCGGCATCGTTAAATACGATTTTGGTTCCGCTTCGGGTTTGGATCACTTTAATATCGTTTCCTTCGGTATAGTAGGCCGCAATTTCTCCTCCGTTGTAAGCGGTTCCCAATACTACCGGATATTCGGCATTGCCTCCCTGAAAGGCTACCAATACGGTTTCGCCTATCTCAGGATTCAGGTAGGTGCCTTTACCGCTTCCCGCATGGGGCTGTATGACCTGCACCCAGGGGCTCTGGCTGTTTTCGGGCTTTTGCCAGGTAAACTGCACCCGCACGCGTCCCATCTTCAGCGGGTCCTGGTTATCGGTTACGGTAGCATGCTGCAAATCGGCTTTCGGAAAGGCATTTTCTTCGTACACATCGGGTACGCTAAGGTCTTTGGGTATGCCTTTAAAGCTGTTGGTATAGCCTTCGCCATCGGCAAAATGATGGGTAATTTCCGTGATTTTATAGGATTCTACCGGTACTTTTCCCGATTTGAATATTTCGTGTCCCGGCATCCAGGCCATCATCTTTACGACCGTGCCTACCTGTAGCTCCGTATGGTTGGTGGTGGCTTCCATATACACCAGGTTCTGCCTGTTTCTTTTTTCCCTTTCTACCGAGCGTTGCAGCTGCGAGGCATCGGCAGGATTTTGAAGGTAATGTCCCGAAGGGGATACGTTAAAGGCTGAGGCCGAGGCATTCTGGGCAAATTGCTGGAAAGGGTTTTCCGAGGCCTGCACGGATTGCGAGGAGGAATCAACGCTATAGTCTTCCGCCTGTTTGGGATCATACACCGAGCTGCTGAACTGCTGGGGCCTGATTTCCATTTTAAGCTCGTAATCGTAAATATCTTCGCCTTCGGTAAGCTCTACGATTTTTCCGCCCCAGGCGG
>NZ_SAYM01000012.1:0-5628 GCF_004023655.1 Apibacter sp. HY039
CTTAAAGAGAGAATATAAAAAAAATTGAATCATTCAAAAACCATCAGAGCGATAGAGCTAGGTATAGAATTGGTTATAGATATAACTATAATGGTTTTTATTGAGTAGTAGAAATAGAATTAAAAAAGATAAATAAAATAAAAAAACCCTTAATCATTTCTGATTAAGGGTTTTTATGTTTAAAAATCCGGCGGCGTCCTACTCTCCCGCAAGTAGCAGTACCATCGGCGCAGTCAGGCTTAACTTCTGTGTTCGGAATGGGAACAGGTGGGCCCTGACGCTATAACCGCCTAAAATATCTTAATGGGATTTTATATAAATAAATTGAACCTTCCAGCTTCCTGAAAAACGGCTTGTTTTTCTGTATGTTTGTTTTAATACTATTGGACGAAACCTACGGGTAATTAGTACTGCTCGGCTGGGACATCGCTGCCCTTACACCTACAGCCTATCAACGTGGTGATCTCCCACGACCCTTAAAAGAACTCTCATCTTGCGGCGAGTTTCGCACTTATATGCTTTCAGTGCTTATCTCATCCAAACTTAGCTACTCAGCGGTGCACCTGGCGGCACAACTGATACACCAGAGGTTTGTTCAACTCGGTCCTCTCGTACTAGAGTCAACTCCGCTCAAAATTCTAACGCCCGCAATAGATAGAGACCGAACTGTCTCACGACGTTCTGAACCCAGCTCGCGTGCCACTTTAATGGGCGAACAGCCCAACCCTTGGGACCTTCTCCAGCCCCAGGATGTGACGAGCCGACATCGAGGTGCCGAACCTCCCCGTCGATGTGAGCTCTTGGGGGAGACTAGCCTGTTATCCCCGGAGTACCTTTTATCCTATGAGCGATGGCCCTTCCATGCGGAACCACCGGATCACTATGTCCTGCTTTCGCACCTGTTCGGCTTGTTGGCCTCACAGTCAAGCACCCTTATGCCATTACACTCTACGCACGGTTGCCAAGCGTGCTGAGGGTACCTTTGAAAGCCTCCGTTACTCTTTTGGAGGCGACCACCCCAGTCAAACTACCCGCCACGCAATGTCCTTCTTTTGCAGAAGTTAGGCTCCAGATAAATAAAGGGTGGTATTTCAACGTCAACTCCACGACTCCTAGCGAAGCCGCTTCATAGTTTCCCACCTATCCTACACATCATTTACCCGAAGTCAATACGAAGCTATAGTAAAGGTTCACAGGGTCTTTTCGTCCCATTGCGGGTAATCGGCATCTTCACCGATACTACAATTTCACCGAGCTCATGGTTGAGACAGTGCCCAGATCGTTACACCATTCGTGCAGGTCGGAACTTACCCGACAAGGAATTTCGCTACCTTAGGACCGTTATAGTTACGGCCGCCGTTTACTGGGGCTTCAGTCAAATGCTTTGGATTGCTCCGAACATCCTTCCTTAACCTTCCAGCACCGGGCAGGTGTCAGACCCTATACGTCATCTTTCGATTTTGCAGAGTCCTGTGTTTTTGATAAACAGTCGCCTGGGCCTTTTCACTGCGGCTCCCGTTTTACGGGGAGCGACCTTTCTCCCGAAGTTACAGGTCTATTTTGCCTAGTTCCTTAACCATGATTCACTCGAGCGCCTTAGGATACTCTCCTCATCCACCTGTGTCGGTTTTGGTACGGGCCACTGTAAACTAGCCTTAGAAGTTTTTCTTGAGAGCTCTTACCTACACTATCCATTCGGCCGAAGCTTCCTGGTACTATCACATTCGGCATCCTTGACGCATTTAACTATCAAAGATATACCTACACGCTTTAACGTACTATTCCGTCAGTACGCGGTAGTTTCATTACTCTGTCCCTCCTTCGAATTTACAGCGGGTATCGGAATATTAACCGATTGGCCATCGACATCTCCTTTCGGATTAGCCTTAGGACCCGACTAACCCTCAGCTGATTAGCATAGCTGAGGAAACCTTGGATTTACGGCGTGGGGGTTTCTCACCCCCATTATCGTTACTTATGCCTACATTTTCTTTTCTGTCTGCTCCAGCATGAGTCACCTCACACCTTCGACGCCAACAGAATGCTCCCCTACCGAAATATATTATTTCGCAGAGCTTCGGTAGTATACTTATGCCCGAGTATTATCCATGCCGGACCGCTCGACTAGTGAGCTGTTACGCACTCTTTAAATGAGTGGCTGCTTCCAAGCCAACATCCTAGCTGTCTGGGCAGTCCGACCTCGTTTTTTCAACTCAGTATACATTTCGGGACCTTAGCTGCTGCTCTGGGTTGTTTCCCTCTCGGACATGGACCTTAGCACCCATGCCCTCACTGCTAAGAAACATATAATAGCATTCGGAGTTTGTCAGGATTTGGTAGGCGGTGAAACCCCCGCATCCAATCAGTAGCTCTACCTCTATTATACTTGTCTTAACGCTGCACCTAAATGCATTTCGGGGAGTACGAGCTATCTCCCAGTTTGATTAGCCTTTCACCCCTAACCACAGGTCATCCGAAGACTTTTCAACGTCAACCGGTTCGGTCCTCCACTTTGTGTTACCAAAGCTTCAACCTGCCCATGGATAGATCACAAGGTTTCGCGTCTAATCCCACTAACTATAACGCCCTATTCAGACTCGCTTTCGCTGCGGCTCCGTAGCTGAACTACTTAACCTCGCTAGTGAAATTAACTCGTAGGCTCATTATGCAAAAGGCACGCCGTCACATCTTACGATGCTCCGACCGCTTGTAAGCGTACGGTTTCAGGATCTATTTCATCTTTCTTATCGAAATGCTTTTCACCTTTCCCTCACGGTACTAGTTCGCTATCGGTCTTTGAGGAGTATTTAGCCTTGGAGGATGGTCCCCCCATATTCAGACAGGATTTCACGTGTCCCGCCCTACTCATTGTCATTTATTTATGAATTTCACTTACAGGACTTTCACCTTCTCTGGTTACTTTTTCCAAAGTATTCTGTTACGCATAGATAAACTTTTGGGCTATTCCGATTTCGCTCGCCACTACTCTCGGAATCTCGGTTGATTTCTTTTCCTCTTCCTACTTAGATGTTTCAGTTCAGAAGGTTCGCCTCCCTTGCGGGATACTGTACTTAGGTACAGTGGGTTGCCCCATTCAGACATCTGCGGATCACTTCGTGTGTGCCAATCCCCGCAGCTTTTCGCAGCTTACCACGTCTTTCTTCGCCTCTCAAAGCCTAGGCATCCGCCGTACGCTCTTAACGATTTCTTTCCTTAGCCGCCTTTCAGGACGGCTGCTCGGTTTAATTTCTTTATATAAAATCCCAGTAATGTCAATGATCTGTATAACAACACTTGTTATAATCTTGTATCTTTTATAAAAATAACGCTTTTTCGTTTTTTTTATTCATACTTGTGGAGAATAAGGGAGTCGAACCCTTGACCTCCTGCGTGCAAGGCAGGCGCTCTAGCCAACTGAGCTAATTCCCCTTGGTCATCTTGTAGTCTCAGGCAGACTCGAACTGCCGACCTCTACATTATCAGTGTAGCGCTCTAACCGGCTGAGCTATGAGACTCTGTCTGTTTGGTCTTTCCTGTACTTACTTTAAGCTCTTTCTGTCTTTCCTGTGCTCGTAGATGGTTCCAGGGGTGTGTTATTATATTGTGTGTTTCTTTTTTTATTTTTCTTTGCTTTCATGTGACACTTGATATTTTTTAAACTTATTCTTTATTACTATATATTAATCATTATAATTAATTATAGCTTAAATAATAAACAGACAAACTCCTGGAATAAAATAATTCCATTTGGGTTATCTTGTGATAACTCCTGTACTCTAAAAAAGAGATGTTCCAGCCGCACCTTCCGGTACGGCTACCTTGTTACGACTTAGCCCCAGTCACTAGTTTTACCCTAGGCAGCTCCTTTTACGGTCACCGACTTCAGGCACCCCCAGCTTCCATGGCTTGACGGGCGGTGTGTACAAGGCCCGGGAACGTATTCACCGCATCATGGCTGATATGCGATTACTAGCGATTCCAGCTTCATAGAGTCGAGTTGCAGACTCCAATCCGAACTGAGACCGGCTTTAGAGATTCGCATCACATCGCTGTGTAGCTGCCCTCTGTACCGGCCATTGTAGCACGTGTGTGGCCCAGGGCGTAAGGGCCGTGATGATTTGACGTCATCCCCACCTTCCTCGCGGTTTGCACCGGCAGTCCCATTAGAGTTCCCGACTTGAATCGCTGGCAACTAATGGCAGGGGTTGCGCTCGTTATAGGACTTAACCTGACACCTCACGGCACGAGCTGACGACAACCATGCAGCACCTTGAAAATTGTCCGAAGAAATACCTATTTCTAGGTACGTCAATTCCCATTTAAGCCCTGGTAAGGTTCCTCGCGTATCATCGAATTAAACCACATGCTCCACCGCTTGTGCGGGCCCCCGTCAATTCCTTTGAGTTTCAACCTTGCGGTCGTACTCCCCAGGTGGGATACTTATTACTTTCGCTTAGCCGCTGAGCCCTAAAGCCCAACAGCGAGTATCCATCGTTTACGGCGTGGACTACCAGGGTATCTAATCCTGTTCGCTCCCCACGCTTTCGTCCATCAGCGTCAATCGGTATTTAGTAACCTGCCTTCGCAATTGGTGTTCTGTGTAATATCTATGCATTTCACCGCTACACTACACATTCCGGCTACTTCAATACTATTCAAGACTTGCAGTATCAACGGCAGTTCTACAGTTAAGCTGTAGGATTTCACCGCTGACTTACAAATCCGCCTACGGACCCTTTAAACCCAATAAATCCGGATAACGCTTGCATCCTCCGTATTACCGCGGCTGCTGGCACGGAGTTAGCCGATGCTTATTCGTATGGTACCTTCAGCTATCTACACGTAGATAGGTTTATCCCCATACAAAAGAAGTTTAAAACCCATAGGGCTGTCGTCCTTCACGCGGGATGGCTGGATCAGGCTCTCACCCATTGTCCAATATTCCTCACTGCTGCCTCCCGTAGGAGTCTGGTCCGTGTCTCAGTTCCAGTGTGGGGGATCACCCTCTCAGGCCCCCTAAGGATCATCGTCTTGGTAAGCCGTTACCTTACCAACTAACTAATCCTACGCATGCCTATCTCTATCCGATAAATCTTTGAATAAATAGTAAGGTTACTACTTAGTATATCCGGTATTAATCCGGGTTTCCCCGGGCTATCCCAGTGATAGAGGCAAGTTACATACGCGTTACGCACCCGTGCGCCGGTCTCTCAAGAAGCAAGCTCCTTAATACCCCTCGGCTTGCATGTGTTAGGCCTCCCGCTAGCGTTCATCCTGAGCCAGGATCAAACTCTCCATTGTAAAATTTTTGTTTCTTTAACATGGTAGTTATCCCTAAAACTCAAATGGAATTAACTTTGTTTTTATTCCAGGTTTGCTGTTTTGTCTTTTTATCTTGTGTCTCTTTTTTCATTCTTAAAAAAGAAACTTTATGTCAACGATCTTCTTTGTTTGCGCCCCTTCGCTACTTTCGTTATCTCAGTAATTCCGGATTGCGAGTGCAAAGATACAGACTTTTTCTTATCCTCCAAATATTTCTGTACTTTTTTTTGACTTTTTTTAACCCCAAACCTATAACTCGCTATTAAACAATTAGATAAATTATTAACTTTTTCTAACCTTTTTTTT
>NZ_SAYM01000013.1:0-5604 GCF_004023655.1 Apibacter sp. HY039
AAGGGTATTGCTGGTAAATTCTTTTCCCTGGTCGTCTTTGTGGGTAATTTTTTGTAGTAAATCACTGTAAAAGGCTCCGGGGGTATAAGTAAAGCTGTACTCACGAAGCTTCTGGCCTTCAAAGTATATCTCTACCTGGGTAAGCAGCTGATTCTGTGAGGTCAGGTATCCGTAACGGGCACTGCTGGTTTGCTTTTGTTTGCTCTGGTCTCTCTGGAATTTTACTACCGTATGGGCCGAACTTCCTTTGTTCCCCGCACGTACTTCTTTCAGGTAAACGGCTTGGGAGGTAAGTCCTCCGCGTACGGCTTCTGAGACCGGTTCATAGGTGTATTCTATCCAGTCGCCATGGAGTTCTTCTACTCGCGAGAGTTTCCACTCGGAGATCACTTCGCGGCTTTGGCCTGAGACATCGGTAAAGCGTCCTTTGACTACTCCCTGGTTGCCTCCATAGATGTATTTTGTCCCTTTTCTATCGGTTACTTCCCAGGTGTAATTGCCCGGATGGCTTCCTTTTCGCTGTATGGTGGCAAAGCTGCCTTCTTTTCGCGGATAAAAATAACGGTCGGCTTCCCGGGCGATCTTATGGCCCCGGTGGGCTAAAGAGGGCTTGCCATCCGCTCCGCGGGTAACCAGCTGGCTTCCGTCCATCAGGTAGGTCTCGGTTTCCTGGTCGTTGTGGTACCGGGGAACGCCCCAACGGGTCTCTACGGAGATGCCGGGTACTTGCAAATCCCAGCCTTCGCCTAACCAGCCGGAACCGCCGTCACTATTGTACTGGATTCCTAAGGAGGGGCTCATCCCGTTTCGGGCTGGGGGCATCTCAAAGCTGTACCCGGTGGAGGCTGTTCCCCGGTTGTTGGACTGGGGGGCGCTTACCTGATTAACTTTGGATAAGGGGTCGGCTACTTTGATATCACTCAGGGTCGTAGGGGTAAAGCCACTGGTCTCCGGGGATTCCGGGGCCTGAATGACGCCGTTGATCATATCGGTAAAGTGCGTGGTGCGGGATATGATCACCTGATTTTTGGTATCTACGCTGTCTCTTTCTAAGGCCACCCAATGTTTGGTCTGAAGGTCAAAGTAATAGGTGCGGATGTCTTGTTCGGTATAGCCGCTGGGAAGCTTGCTGCGATCGTAGGCGAGTTTGACTACGGCTCCCGGGCGGAAGTGTTCTCCGTGGGGTAAAAATCGATACCCACGGCTTTGGGAGGTCACATTGTGCAAGCCCATGTCTAAGGCCGGTAAGTCTACGGATCGTAAATTCTGTACCGTGATTTTTTTATCGTTTACTAACTGACTGCCGGGTACTTCTAATTGAACTCCCTGAAAGTTCAGTTGGTTGGCTGCCTGTTTTTTGCTGAAATCGAAGGTTTTTCGTACTAGTTTTTCTTCTGTTGAAAAACGGTAGCGGGCACTCCCGGAAAGAACCCGGGGGACTTGTGCGTAGGTCTGCCCCTGGCTCTGTAACTCTACCTGGGATACGGCTCCGTTTAATACGGCTTCGAATTCGCCCTGGTACACCGGGCTCGACAGGCCGTTGAGCTGAACCTCTCCTTCGCGCTGATCGGCAAAATATCCGCGTACGTAGGTATTCCCATCCTGATAGCTTACGGATTCCCATTGCAGCGGGGAGCTACCGGCAGGCACCGTGGATACTTCTATCTGAAGATTTTTTATTTTATACCCGTAGGTCGCGCCCTGGGGTACGGTGAAATAAATACGGTTTTCTCCGGCGTTCAGCCAGTTGGAAGCTAATTCTTCGCGCTGGTGGCTCCAGCCGTTATGGAGACTTACCAGATAGCCCCCGCGGGACGCGCGGTCGTTGATACTGCGGGTAACGCCACTTTTATCGCTTACTCCGTACAGGTCATAGCTCAGGTAAACCTGCTGACCGGCTTCGGGCTGACGATCCAGGTGGATGCTGAATACGTTATCCTGGGGGTTATCGAAACTTCTTTGGTTGTACAGACCTATTTCTCCTTCGGTTAAATCCGAGGAATAATGAAGGGTCGTGCTTACTGCTGGGATTGCTCCTGCTAAGACCGAAGGGGTCTGTGAACGGGGGATACTTGGGAGGCTGGCTCCCGGGATTCCCGGGGTCAACAGCCCCGAGGATTCTGCCCGGGGGGTGATCCGCCCGGATAGGTTTGCTTTGCTTGTCGTCCTGCCGGCCAGATAGGGGGTAAAGCTTTGTACCACCATCAGCCAGAGCAGAAAATAAGATATGCATCGAGCTTGTTTAGAGCTTAATTTCATCATTATATGTATTTTTTTCTATGTGTTAGTCTTAATTTATGAGTATCTTTTTGCTTAATTCGCCTTCGTTACTGAATACTTTGCTGATGTAAACGCCTTTGCGTAAGCCGCTCAAATCTACGGTATGTTCTTTGACGCTCTCGCTGATGTATTTGCTGTACACCTGGTTGCCGGCATAGTCATATAAAGCTATCTGAATCGGGGACGGGCTATTGAGTTTTACCCGGGCCGTGATTTGTGATTTATCGGAATAGTCTTTATAGTAGAACAGCAGGTTCTCGTCTCTAATCGGTGCATTGCCGGATATCTGACCATCCTTGTGGCAGTCGGATTCCAGTACTACAGGGTGCTCTACACTGGTGGAGGACAGGTTGCTGCTTTTCGGCTCGCTCTGGGCTCCCTGGTAATTCCAGTTCAACGGACTGCTCCAGGTACTGCCATTGCTGTTCTTTACGTGATAGACCCCGCTGTTGCCTGCGCTTTGTTTTATCATAAAGAATTTAAAGGAACGAAGGTTGCTCTGGGTGTAGACGGTACTGCCATTGATGCGGTAGTATACATTATACGGCGCCTGGCGCTCGTTGTAATCTTTGTAAATCTGAAGCTTGTCGCCGGGTTTTACGTACACTCCGGATAAGGGAGTGGTGCTTTTCTGGCGGTTGGTGATAATATATAGGCGTCCCTGGCGGATTTCAAATCCGTTTTCGATGTAGATATTGGATATACTCCCGCCTTCGGGATACGGGGTTAAGCCCATCTGGTACTGCTGCTCGGTAGATTTAAGGGTCGTCTCAAAAAAACCGCCGCGATTCCAGTCTATGCTCTGGTGGCTGTTGGACTGGGAGTCTGACTGATTCTCTGTGGGTATTAGGTGGAAACCGCCGAGCTCCTGAAGCTTCAGCTTGTAATTGCCTGCTGCCAGACTGTCCAATTGCAGGTTCGTACCGAAAAACACTCCGCTTTTTACGACTTCGCTTGTCTGCTCGTCTACCAGCTGGTATTCGAATCCGGCATCGCCCTGACGGATTTCTACCTGAAGGCTACCGTTGGATAAGGGTTCTCCTGTTCCATCGCAACCCGGGTTTTGTTTCTCCAGGTTCGCCACTATATTGCTCTGGCGGTAACCAAAGGTGAATACATCGCTCCCGTTGGTATCGGTATCGAAAAAGACGTGGTTAAATACAATCTTTTTTCTGTAGGGATCGTATTCGTCTGAGGGATAGATATCGGTGTGTTCTTTTTTGAATTCGCCGCTGCCTGAACGGTCGATGAGAATATACGACTGATTATTGGTCGCATAATCGGAAAATGCATCGGCCTGACCGGGCATGTAGGAGAGCTCTATGCGGTGGCCGGATTCTACGATACCGCCTACCCGCACGTCTTTCATCCAGACATCGCGCTTGCTCTTATGCATCAACAAGGCTGCATAAAAGGGCTTGTCCCTGTCTTCTGCTGCCAAAAATATCTGGGGAAGACTCTGACCGGATTGTGGGGCCGAATTGCCATTGGTGCTGATTATAATGCTATTCTCGGTCTTGCTGATGCGTACCCGGTCGCCTGCTTTTAAGGTCAGACTCCAGGGACGGTTATATTGTACCTGGCTTTGGATCACCGGATACACCCGACCGGATTCGTCTATGAAAATGCCGTAATCGTACCCGCTGCTTATATCGGCGGTATTTCCTCCGAATTTGATGTGACCGTAGCCGGGTAGGCTGCCCAGGGTGAAGGAGATCTGGCCCTGAGTCCCTTGTAAGGGCTCCTGGGTAACGGCTTCTCCGAGGGTATTGCTCCCTGCGGCTTTATAAAACGTGGTCTTAAAGCCTTCGCTCTGAACTTCTATTTCTTTGCTGTTCCATCTCACATAGTCTTTTTGAGGGGAGGTGAAGCCTGTATTGGTCTTTATTTTCCAGTGGCGGGGCATCAGCTTCATGCCCAGGTAATCTTCCCGGGTTTCTACTGTTTTGCCCTGGGCATTGTCTCCCCATAGTACATAGTCCTGATCGTGCATGGATTCTCCTGGGAATTTTTCAATAACCAGCAGCCGGTTACGGTTCGACAGGTTATAGTTATTGGCCAGATCGTAGGAATCTCCTGCCCACTGGTAACTGAAGTAAGGGGTTTCTTCATAGGAGGTGCTCCCCTGCTTTTGGTTCAAACTGCTGGCATCGTCACGGTAAAGGCCCGTAACCCGGTGGTCGTAGGTTTTATTCTGTTCTTTGTCCCAGAGTAACTGGTTGTTACTGCCCAGCAGGGAGCGCTCCAGCATAAATCCGTATTTTAAGGCCAGGTAGCTCTCGGCCTTGATCCTTTCTACGGGGGTCAGAATCCGCTCATATACTAACAGCTCCGGTATATAGGCCTCGAACTGATTCCCGTCGGTTCCGGATATGCTAAAGCCGGAACGATTATTTACATTGCGGGAGTCGAAAAAGGACCCTAGTGATAGTACGGAGTGACGGGGTTCCCCCCATATGCTGTGGTTGGGCTGGTTCGTACGGAAATACACAAACGAACGAAGTGTTCTTTCCTGGTATTTTTCCAGGGTTGGTTCCGGACTCTGACCTGCGTGGTACATCAGATCATAGCCTTCCTGGGAACCGTAATCTAATACGCCCCGGGAACTTTCGGTACTGTTGATGATTTTATCGGTGCCCAGCAATACGCCTTTTCCGGGTAAGCTGTTAAGCCCCAGCAAGTAGGCGGATCGGGTGTGTTTGTCTTTGGGCTCCCCCCGGGAGGCTATCGCCCCGATGATGGTCGCCGTGGTTAGGGGGCTGTTTTTTATCCAGATTTCTTTGCTGATATTAGTCCCGTTATTTAAACTAAGTCCCGGGTTAAAGTTGTAGTTACGTAAAAAGGTTCGGGCATCTACGAGGTATTCTGTCCCGAAACGGCCGCCTCGGGCATCGTAGTACCGTACGATGAGTGAATCTCCGGAGTAATCCTGCCACCGGTAAGTACCGTATAAATGGGCTGTGGACGGCTCGGTCTTCATCCATAATACCGCCCCGGGTACGCCGCCGGGACTGCTCCCGGATAGTACCTGCTGCGATTGTAGCAGGCTACTGAGGGTAAGGCTGAATAATAAGTAAAATTTTTTCATATAGTTAATAAATATTAATTTTTTAAGCCGACGAAGTTAAAAAAATTATCCTTATTTTCACCCTGTTTTATATCCTTATTATATATTTTATACCCTATTTTACTGCTTTTCAGGATATTTATCACTGAAAAATATTGCGTTTTTTTCTTTTACACTCCCCCTTATGATCTTTTTGATATAAAAAATAATACGGGATAAGGATTTTACCTGGATGTATCTGTTATCTCTGGATTTTT
>NZ_SAYM01000014.1:0-3594 GCF_004023655.1 Apibacter sp. HY039
AAAAACACAAGATACCAATAAAGGGGAAAGTTCAAGATAAAATAAAAGTATGAAAACAAAATTAGTACTCATAAGCACAATCACTACTTTTTCATTAACCAATTGTCAGGAAAAAAAAGTAGACAGACCGATTAAGAAAATTATGTAAAAATGAAAAGGATAATATATACAATATTCTTTATAGGAAATATACTTACAATTTCATGTCAGGAAAATAAGAAGAATGTACAACCTAAAAATGAACTAGAAGATAAAAATACAGATACAAAGAATTTAAATAATTCAAAAAATATGTTAGATTTAGCTGATATTAAAAAGCATATTGAGTTACAAAAAAGAATTGAAACAGATGAAGAAGAATTTGATAATCCATACGAATATACTGAAAAGGATTTAGAATTAGCTTTAAAAATTATTCATATTGGTTTATTGAATAGTGGATATGATAATATATCAGATGCTGACTTTAAAGATAAAATGAGAAAAATATTTAATTATGAGATAAATTATAATGTTAATTGTTCTCGTAATTGGTATTATTTAAATGATAATAGATATAAATATATATTATATGGGTTTTCGTATAGATTAGATAATAAAATAATAAATGCTGAGGATCTTAAATTTGGTTCCTTTAATGATGTAGGAAATTATTTTTTTAGTAAAGAATTTCATTTTATGACAATTTTACCATATTTAAAAAATTTAATTCAGATTAATTCTGATGATAGCTATAAAATAAAAATTCCTTATGAAATAATCTCTCGCAATAAATATTTATTTAATGATGATCAGAGTCAGTTTGCCTGGTTAATTAACAATGATGAATATTTTATGAGGAGCTTAGTGACAACCTTTGGCTATACAGAAGATAAAAAATTACTCAAATGGGTGATTGAAAATACAAATTTACCATACTTTGATAAGAATGCCAAAACAGAAAATTTAAAGGATTTAAGTAAACTATTATGGACAAAAGATTGTAATGGAAACATACGAGTTCATCAGAATACTTTAGATTTAATAAAGGAATTATCTACACCAGATGATAATCTTTATATTAAATATATAGCAGAGTATATATCTAATTATATGGTATCTTTTCCATTTAAAGAAGAAGAATTAACTATTGAACAACAAGCCAAGATAGCAGCATATATCTTATATTGGGGAGAGCAATATAAATACGATAAACAATATAATTATAATCAAATGTTTATGACCAGATTCTACAATTATAATTATCAAAAAGATTTATACGAAAAAGAGTTTATAAAGAATAACTATTACGGCTTACCCAAATTTAAAGAATGGTATGAAGCCGCCAAAAAAGAAAAAGACTACTTTAATGGAGGCAAAGGAATGGAAGATGATCCCCAACCCACAGATTATGAATCAAGAGCTAAATATATAAAGTAAATTATTTTATCATAAAGACGGAGCAGGGAACTCTAACTATGCAAGTGATACCGCTTGGTGTGCATCTTTTGTATGCTGGGTACTAGAAAACTCAACTCCCAAATATAATTCACCGCATTCAGCTGGTTCCAGATCTTTTCTAACCCATAATTCTGTAGAGCGTTGTGAAGTATTTTATGGAGCTATGGCTGTATTTTCCGATTGTGATTCTACGGGAACCAATATAAAATTATCGGGACATGTAACCCTTGTATATGGTAAATTATTGGATAAAAATACGTACATAGGTTTAGGTGGTAACCAGGGGGATATGATTACTCTATCTCCTAATTATAAATATGATGGAAAGCCTTTCTATTCCTACACTGAAAAAGGAGTCAAAGTTTATAAAAAATTTAGAGGATTTTACAAGCCTAAAGGATATCTAATTAAAGAAGAAGATAAATTAAATGCCAATGATGAATATGCAACTATAAAAGATGCCAATGCTAAATTAAAACAAAAAACACAAGATACCAGTAAAGGAGAAAGTTCAAGATAAAATAAAAGTATGAAAACAAAATTAGTACTCATAAGCACAATCACTATTTTTTCATTAACCAATTGTCAGGAAAAAATAATAGATAGACCAAATAATGAAAAAACAACAGAGAAAAAAATGGAAACATCTGAAATAAAGAATATACTGATTAAACAAATTGAAACAGGTTCTAGTGCTGAATATTGGGGAGATGATTACGGTAAGGAAGATTTAGATGCGTTAGTATCAATAGAAGATACTATTTTAAAAAATAACGGATATAAAACTCCAGAAAAAGATATTTTCAATCAAAAAATTAAAACTATGTTTGGGAGGATTATTGATAATAACTCCTCAAATCAATATTTGAAAATTGATACTTATTTATATACAAAATGTGATAAGGAATTAAATTTTTATCCATATACGGTAGATGCACAATATTTATATGTAGATAAAAAAAATAATTTTATTACTTTTTTTTATGCGCTTCCTCAAATTTTAGATTATCTAAAAATTTATCCTGATGTTCTGAAATATGAAGAAAAACCGCACACAATCAATACTGCTGATGGTGATGTAATGATATTAAGATGGAAAGATGTAAGAGATTTACCTAAACAAAGAAAATTCAATCAACGATTACTTATTTCCCGCAATAAATATTTATTTAACGATGATCAGAGTCAGTTTGCCTGGCTAATCAATAATGATAAATATTTTATGAGGAGCTTAGTAACCACCTTTGGCTATACAGAAGATAAAAAATTACTTAAATGGGTAATTGAAAATACAGAATTACCTTTATTTTATAAGTATGCAAAAAGTGAAATTTTAGATAATTTAGGCAGGCTTCTTTGGACAAAAGATTGTAATGGAAACATAAGAGTACATCAAAATACCTTAGACATACTTAAAGAATTATCACCACCTGAAAATAACTTAAATATAATGTATGTAGCAGAATATTTAACTAACAGTCTAGAAGAAAACCAAGATTTGAATGATTCGCAAAAAGCCAAAATTGCAGCTTATTTATTGTATTGGGGAGAACAATTTAAATACGATAAACGATATGATTTAAATCAAATGTTTATGGGGCATTATTATCATTACATGGATGACGGAACTTACGAAAAAGAGTTTATAAAGAATAACTATTACGGCTTACCCAAATTTAAAGAATGGTATGAAGCCGCCAAAAAAGAAAAAGATTGTTTTAATGGAGGAGCGCATTTGGAAGATGATCCCCAACCCTTAGATTATGAATCAAGAGCTAAATATATAAAGTAAATTATTTTATCATAAAAACGGTGCAGGGACCTCTAACTATGCAAGTGATACCGCTTGGTGTGCATCTTTTGTATGCTGGGTATTAGAAAATTCAACCCCGAAATTTGATTCACCGCATTCAGCTGGTTCCAGATCTTTTCTAACCCATAATTTCGTAGAGCGTTGTGAAGTATTTTATGGAGCTATGGCTGTATTTTCCGATTGTGATTCTACGGGAATCAATATAAAATTATAGGGACATGTAACCTTTGTATTTGGTAAATTATTGGATAAAAATACGTACATAGGTTTAGGTGGTAACCAGGGGGATATGATTACTTTATCTCCTAATTATCAATTTCATGGTAAAGCTTTTCCAATGA
>NZ_SAYM01000015.1:0-3557 GCF_004023655.1 Apibacter sp. HY039
ATACTTTGAAGGCCAGAAGCTTCGTGAGTACAGCTTTACTTATACCCCCGGAGCCTTTTACAGTGATTTACTACAAAAAATTACCCACAAAGACGACCAGGGAAAAGAATTTACCAGCAATACCCTTACCTACCATGACCCGGTAAAAGAAAAGGGCGCTTTGTACGGAGAACCCGAAACCTGGAATACCTACGACGATGGTATTTCGGCGGATTTTGTCAATGCTGTTTCCCGTTCCCAACAGACCGGAGATTTTACAGACAAAGCTACCGCCCTGGGAGGTTCTAAAAGCATTAGTCAGGGAGGTTCCATCTATGTAGGAGTTGGTTGGGGTGGAAATATAACATCTAAAGTTAATTCAGGTGGAGCAAGTTTTGGGTATTCTTACTCAGAAAATAAAGGGCTTTCTACGTTGGTGGATATTAACGGGGACGGAATACCGGATAAAATTATAAAGAAAAATACCGGATTATATTATCGTCCCGGAAAAAGAGACGGCAGCTTTGGAGAGAAGATCAAAATCCAGGGAATCGACCAGTTTTCAAGCTCGTATACCAATACAACTTCTTTTGGGGCTAGTGCACTTGTAGGAGCAGTGAATTTAGTTACCATAACAGGAATGGATAAAGAAATTTCCACTACCAAAGTAAGTCGTTATTTTGCAGATGTGAACGGCGACGGTTTATTAGATTTGGTTGTAGGGAACAAGGTCTTATTTAACCATATACATAAGGATGAACAAGGCAATTTGATACCTACCTTTACCAGCAGCAGTACAGATACCCCGAGTCCGATTATGGGGGGCGGTAAGATAGATGATAGCGATACAGCGGTAAGCGAAGAGGAAAAGGAAGAAATGATCGCTAATAATCCCTTACAGGATGTAGTCCGCGTATGGGTAGCTCCTTATTCAGGAATGGTCAAAATCAGCGGAAATGCCCGTTTACTAGCTCCCGAAGGAGAAGTAGACAAAGAAGTTCTGGCTAAGGCTGATGGCGTACGTCTGGCAGTTCAGCATACAGGAACCGAACTAAAATCGATAGTAATAGGGTCTACAGACTACAGCCTTAAAAATATGGCCGTAGCTTCCTTTGCTGTACAAGCCGGAGAGAAAATTTACTTTCGGGTACAATCAGGTACAGACAGAGCCTCTAACGGAAACTTCGATCAGGTGGACTGGAGTCCTCAGATTACCTATACGGACGTAACCGCTCAGGAAGATCCCAATGGATATACGCTTACCTATGAGGCAGGAAAGGAAACCTTAGCTTATCAAAGTGGAGTCGTAATGCTTCCGCAGGTGGCATCTTATACAGTAAAAGGATCCTTTACCAAACCGGTAACCTCCGATAAGGTAACCCTTAAAATACTGCTTGGAGACTCCGAAGAAGTTTATCAACGGGAGTTTGCTGCTGAAGAAGAGTACGACGGAGAACTGGAAATTCCGGTTACCAATAGCCAACAGGCAGAGCAGTTACAATTTATCATGGACTCTCCGACGTATATAGCCTGGGAAACAGTAGAGTGGAAACCGGTGGTTCATTACCAGCAGAAGGTAGATGTTTCCGAAGGCGTAAGCCAGCAAATAGAACAAAGCCAGCCCGCGGGCGTACGAATTGCCACTACTTACCAGGCGGCAGTAAGCCCGGAAAGTCCGCAAACTATCACCCATTCCGGAAAAGGAACGCTGGTTCTTTCCTTGCAGCAGAAACCTTCGCTAACCGCGGAACAGTTAACCGCAATTAAAGGGGATTTTGAAGTAAAAGTCAAAGATGTCTCAGGGACCTTCCATAGCGGTAGTCTGAAAGTAGAAAACGGACAAATCACCGAAGGAGCTACGCAGGAAATAGACTTACCCCAAGGTAAGGTATGGGTAGAACTATACAGTACCAATGTCAGCCGCAAAGGATTAGACCATTTGAAATCCGTTCAGGCAAGCATTACCGATAGTTTACATGTTCAGACACAATCCACAGCAGGGGTTTACCGCAATTGGGAACTACAGGGTTACGGTCCGTTGCATCGCCAGTGGGGACATTTTTCCTACAACGCGATGAATAAGAGATCTCAAAAACCTATCGAAGAATCCCTGTTACAACTTCCGGAAACCGAAGCAGAGGCTGATCCGAGAAAAATGGTATTTATACCGTTGCATACGGATATCCAGACCCGGAGTTTCTGGCAGGGAAATGATTCTCAGGTGTATATAAACAAAGCTGTGATGAGTTCTTCCCGCTTGGGAATCAAAGATGTGATTTTAGAAAACCCATTGACCGGTTTAGGAAAATCAGATAGAACGGATTCATTATGTATCAACGGCGGAACAGCCATTGGAGTACGTCAGGAATCTAAAAATGAAAGTACTTCACTATTAATGAGTGAAGGTGTACTTACCCGAAGCAAAGCGGAAGGTAGAGGACAGTCTTTATTAGGATTTATGGATATGAATGGAGACGGTTATCCGGATATAGTATCTAAAGGTCAGGTACAGCTAACCAATACCCGGGGAGGATTTGATGGAGAAATTGTAACTAAAGACAGAGGCTATGCAGGCTTTCAAAATACAGCTTCCCGCAGGATATCTTTAGGTATAGGAGGAAGTCCTGTGCATGCGTATTCATTTATATCAACAGCAATAAAAAGCTTAGCAACAAAAAATAAAGGCTCAGAAAAAGAAAAATCGGAGAGTTCATCCAACTCCAATAGCAATTCTAAATCGGCTTCACTCTCTTTTAGTATTAATGCTTCCATAAATAAAGCAGAAGATGAAACCTACGATAGTTTTACAGACGTGAATGGGGATGGGTTACCGGATAAAATTCTAAGAAACAAACAGGTACGGATTAACTTAGGATATAGTTTTTCGGAACCGATAGATTGGGAGTTAGATAAAATACAAGAAGGAAGTAGTCAGGATGTGACTTTAGGATTAGGTTATGATATTGGCAAATCCAGCTGGTCTGTAGGAATTGGATTGGCAGCCTCTAAGATAAAGCCGGAATTTATGTTGATAGATATCAACGGTGATGGATTAACGGATAAGGTCAGAGTATCCGGATCTACCGTTTATGTCTCTTTAAACAAAGGAAATTCCTTTGCTCCGGAAATAGAATGGAACGGTTTAAGCAGACCTAATCGTTCAACTTCCGTAAGTGAGTCTCAGAATGGAGCATTTACGTATGGTTTTACTTTATTTGGAGCTACAAAAATGGTTTTGAATCCTTCCGTTAATACAGGGCGAAGCATGAATCGCATTTTGTCAGACTTAAAAGACGTAGATGGCGATGGCTATTTAGATATTGTAAGTTCCGACAAAGAGAACCAGTTACAAGTACAACGTTCGTTAATCGGTAAGAGCAACAAACTAAAAGCCGTAACGAATACGTTAGGAGGCAGTTTCAGTGTGGACTATACACGTTCCGAAGCCACGTATGATCACCCGGGAGGGAAATGGGTACTATCAAGCGTAGAAATCAATGACGGAATCCAAGATGACGGAAGTAACACCCGAATGGAATACCGTTATAGCAAAGGAAAACATGACCGCCACGAGCGGG
>NZ_SAYM01000016.1:0-3557 GCF_004023655.1 Apibacter sp. HY039
CCCGCTCGTGGCGGTCATGTTTTCCTTTGCTATAACGGTATTCCATTCGGGTGTTACTTCCGTCATCTTGGATTCCGTCATTGATTTCTACGCTTGATAGTACCCATTTCCCTCCCGGGTGATCATAGGTGGCTTCGGAACGTGTATAGTCCACACTGAAACTGCCTCCTAACGTATTCGTTACGGTTTTTAGCTTGTTGGTTCTGGCAATAGTCGATTTTTTTACCTGAAATTCCCCATCGTCATTAATCCAAACAATATCCAGATGTCCGTCTCCATCTACATCCTTCAAATCATGTAAGGTAAAAGACTCCGCTTGTGAATAATTTATCCCGGGATTCAGAGGTATTTTTATTGCGGGAAGAACACCTGTAGGAGATAAAGGTATGATAATCGTATAAGTGTAAGCCGCATTTACAGAAGTACTTACTGAAGAAGATTTATACGTCTGGGTCAGTTGTTTCCATTCTATTTCCGGAGCAAAGGAACTTCCTCTATTTAAGGATACCCAGGCTTTACCGTTATCTATTCTTACTTTATCTACTAATCCGTCGCTATTTACATCTATAAAGCTAAATTTAGTACTACTGGTGGAGGTAGTTATGTTAATCCCTCCGGATATACTGGAGGAAGCCACATCTTGTTTGCTGCTATTTTGTGTTGCTCCTACAACTCCTCCTACATCTAATCCTCCACTTAATGACTCTGTTTTTGCTTTTTGTATGGCATTGATATCCCAATTTACTGCCGGAGCAAAACTATATCCTAAATTAAGTCTTACTTTTCCGTCTTTATATACTTTATCTGGTAAACCATCTCCATTAATATCCAAAAGGCTATGTTCCACTTCTTCTTCCATTTTGGGTGCGCTAATTGATACATCTACAGAGCTAAGCCCGACCGAGATTGCTGCACCATTCCCTTTAGACGTTTGTGCTCCTTTACCTATCTGGCTTAGAATAGAAACTGCTGATATAGGGCTAGCTCCTGCTCCAAATGCCTGACTGGTACTTGTACTAAAATGATTCCCTTCATATCCCTGGTTGGTATCGATCACTTCTCCGTCAAAACCTCCCCGGGTATTGGTAAATTGTATCTTACTTTTAGATATAATATCCGGATACCCGTCACCGTTCATATCTGAATATGATAACAGGGTCGTATCTTCTCCTTTGGAATCATTATAATTAATTCCTATTCCGACTGAGGCTCCGGATTGCTTGGTTTGGCTTTTGGATTTGGATATCAGGTTAACTCCGAAGGCAGAAGTTCCCTGCAGACATTTACCTTCAGCTGTGTTATTTCCTGATAAACCTTCCAGAGGATTGGTTAATTTCACCTCTTTTTCTCCAAGGCGGGAGGCACTCATTTCTTCTCCTTTTATATAAACATACCGGTCTGCGCCTGCCCAATAACTTTTAGTCTCTACATCTAATCCTATAGGAATAAAGATCATAGTTCGGGGATCGAGATCTGCTTTATCATCTTTGGGTAAATTTAATTTACTTTCATCTATCGGAAGTGCATAACGCCCGGAATTTGCATTATAAATAAACTGCCCCCAATTCCTGTACATATGTCCGAAACCTATATCCCGGTGGGTGGTGAACACATTGGCCTGAATAGTTTTTTCAACTCCTCCGCTTGGCTTTACTGTTATTCTAAGTTCTTTCAAATTTTGAATGATTCCGTAATCTGAGGTATAACCTTCTACCCATATATTATCTTGTGAAGAGGATAAATTTGACATCAGTTCAAAACCGATAGTTGGAGGTGTTGTTATCACTCCTTTATCAATCGTTATTTTGTATGCCCCCAACAATCCGTTCTTTTTCTTGACAGATATGTGTATGTCTCCGCTGAAATCAGAAACATTGACAGGATCTTTCGGTACTATGTCAGAGGTTACCTCTATATGATCTACTACATGATCAAATTTCATAGTATAATAAGTACCCTCCAGGAGTTGAGTATATATACTATAATTAACGGTTGCCGGAATTAACGTTTCGTCTTCGTCTATTTTCATAGTAGGCTTCCAATTGACTTCTCCCCAATTTACATTCGTTGGAGAAGTAAGGCTAAAGTAAAAGTTGGGCTCCGAAAATCCTTGGGGTACCTGCACTTCCAGCTCTCCTGTATGTGTCTCATTCCAAGCAAAGTCTTTTTCATATACAACGACTTCTTCTGATCTATCATTGGTTGCCTGTATAATTTTCATTGTTAGGTTATCGGAAGTAATCGGTTTCTCAAAAACTCCGGAAATAACTGCTGTTTGGAATTGTGGTACGCGGGTAACTACATCTTGTGAAATTACATTGGCTTCTTGTGATGGAAACTGATAAACTTTTTGCCCGTCAGGATTTTCACTGTTTAAATCTGCATTTATATACCGGGATTGGGTATAGGTTACCACCGGATTCCAACGAACCTGATCAAAACTACCATTAGCCATTTCTTGATCACCGGATTGCAATCTAAAGTAAATTTTATCTCCTTTTTGTATATTCTCAGATAATACTACCTGAGCAGGATACGTTGTAAAATCGCCTTTTACTATTTTTTTACTCCATTTTTCAACTCCTTTTAACTGTATCGCTGCTCGTATTCCGTCTGATTTATCATATTCATCTTTATCGTACGTGCCTTGAGGAGACAATAACTGAATAGCCCCTTCAATTTTAACTTTTCCATCAAAGGGTGCTTCCCATACTCTTACGACATCATATAAGGGTGAGTTGTAAATTAAATCTGCTTGTTCCTGGTCATCAACCTGGGTGTCTGAGCTGTCTACTTTTCCTCCTCCCATAATAGGGCTTGGGGTTTCTGAGCTTTTTAATGAAAATTTAGGGATCAGATTTCCCGAATCGTCCGGATCTATATGATTAAAATATACTTTTCCGTTGGATACTATATCTATTAATCCATCGCTATTAACATCTGAAAAATAAACGGTAGTTGTGGTAGTTGAACTTCCATAATTCATCCCACCGGATACAGTTGCCTCCCAAAAACCTATTCTTATTGAGCCTCCTCCATTATAAGAATTGGATTTAGTTTTGGAAAATTTATTTATTCCTTCTATACGTGTGGCTTTTCCAAAGTGTCCTTGTGAGTCTTGACTTAAAATATTAGGCTCATAGTACAATTCTCCATTCTTCAGGTACACTTTATCCGGAAGTCCGTCTCCATTTATATCTATAAAGGTAGATTTTCCTTCGGTGATACTAGAGGTGTAACTAAAGTTATTACCTAAAGTTCCACTTGTCGTCATTGCATCGCCATTGAACATTCCGCCCCCTGCATAAAAAGAGCCTCCATAAGAATTAGTTTTGCTTCGATTAAGCGACATATCTTTACTGGCCCAATTTTCTTCTTTTTCATCAAATGGAAAATATCCTTCTTTCGATTTTACATCATCATAATACGCAAGGGTATTGCTGGTAAATTCTTTTCCCTGGTCGTCTTTGTGGGTAATTTTTTGTAGTAAATCACTGTAAAAGGCTCCGGGGGTATAAGTAAAGCTGTACTCACGAAGCTTCTGGCCTTCAAAGTAT
>NZ_SAYM01000017.1:0-3551 GCF_004023655.1 Apibacter sp. HY039
TATGATCACCCGGGAGGGAAATGGGTACTATCAAGCGTAGAAATCAATGACGGAATCCAAGATGACGGAAGTAACACCCGAATGGAATACCGTTATAGCAAAGGAAAACATGACCGCCACGAGCGGGAGTTTTTAGGCTTTGGCAAAGTAGAAAGCCTAAGCATAGATACCGAGAACAATAATCAGGTCTATCGCAAGCACGTCCAGGAATACGACGTAAGCAACTACTACCGTGCCGGGAACAGTTTGCGCAGCAGCGTAGAAGATGCCCGGGGGAAACTCTATAGCGAAAGCATCACCCGTTACTACCAGTACGAAGTACGTCAGTCAGGGAAAAACAACTATACCCTAAGCAATACGGATTTATGCGGTGATACCCAGTCTTCATATACCCCGGTACAATACACCCGCAGCACCGTCTACGAAGGACAAAACGAAGGAATGGTAGCCAACGAAAGCTGGTATGCCTACGACACGCAGGACCAATACGGCGAATTAGTACGTTACCGGTACAGTGACAGCGGCAGCTTAGGCGAGCAGGGCAAAGGAAGCTATAACTACGAAACCCGTATCCGTTATACCTCCAACCCGTCTAAAAACATCTACGGATTACCCGTACAAGTACAAGTATACGGCAGCCAGGGAACCCTTTACCGGGAAGTACAGGCGAGCTACGATACCCAATATGCTAACCACCTGACCCAGGTGCGCCAGCGATTAAACGAACAAGGCGAAGAATCCGTAACCGATATCGTTTACGATAAATACGGAAACATCACCCAAAAGACCCTTCCGGGCAACCAGAAAGGCGAACGCTTATGGTATAAATACCGCTACGACCGGGAATACAATATGTACCTGGAGCGCATTGACGATGCCTACGGGTATACCAGTGAGTTGGAGAATTACGATTACCGTTACGGAGTACCACTAAGCACCAAAGACTACAACGGTTACTATATGGCCACGACCCTGGACAACCTGGGAAGAATCCGGACCATTACCGGACCGAACGAAATGGAGCTGGGACTACCGTACACGATCAAATTTGAATATGAGCCCCATGCCGAACTCGCCCAGGATGGCAGCATCCAGCGTCCGGCCTATGCCATAACCCAACACTACGATCCGCAGCACCAAGGCAATGATATAGAAACCATCAGCTTTGTAGACGGAGTAGGACGCGCCCTGCAAGTAAAAAAAGACGGAGTACTTACCCAGACCGATGCCCAGGGCAGTCATCCCGAAGATAAAAAAGTACTGATAGTAAGCGGCAGAAGCAAGCTCGATCCGTACGGACGAGTAGTAGAAAGCTACTATCCGGTCAGCGAAGACCCATCCCAACGGTTAACCTTTAACCGCAGCTTTGATGCCGTAACCCCGACACGAACCCGTTACGACATTCTGGACAGAGCCCTGGAGACAATACTTCCGGACGAAAGTGTGAGCCGTATGAGCTACGGAATCGATACCTCCAGCCGTACCCTGGTTACCACCGTAACCGATGCGCTGGGAGGAAAACAAAGCACCTATACCAACGGCTCAGGACTTACCCTGAAAACCGAGCAATTATCAGGCCCCTCAGGAACCATCACCACAAGCTTCAGTTACGATGCCATTAACCAGCTGCTCACCGTTACCGATACCGAAGGCCAGCAGACCCGCTCGGAATATGACCTGGCAGGTCGCCGCATCCAGGTTCAGCACCCAAGTGCCGGAACCACACAACTAAGCTACGATGCCCTGGGGAATGTTATCAGCCGCCAAAGCTCCAACTTAGCCGCCAGCGGGAAACAGATTAAATACGAGTACCAGTATGCCCGTTTAACGAAGATCCTATATCCCGAGCATCCCGAAAACAACGTTACCTACCACTACGGCGGCAAAAATGCCAAAGAAAACCGGGTAGGACGAGTAGTCTTACAAGAAGATGCCACCGGAGCCCAGGAATTCAAATACGGTCGCTTAGGCGAAGTAACCGAAGTACGCCGTACAGTGATTATCCCCAACCAGGCGATAGCCACCTACGTAACCAAGACCAAATATGACAGTTGGAACCGTATCGAACAAATCATCTATCCCGATGAAGAAAAAGTAGAATACAAATACAACACAGCCGGTCAGTTAGTACAAGTAAAAGGCAGCAAAGCCTACAGCTATAACTACGTAGAGAAAATAGGCTATGACCAATTCGAACAGCGCAACTATTTAAAATACTGCAACGGTTCAGAAACCAGTTACACCTATGATCCACAAAGAAGAAGGCTGAGCCAGCTACAAGTATGGACGCAGTCCCGTAGCAACAGTACCACTCCAAGAACCCAAATCATGGACAACCGCTACACCTACGATGCCGTAAGCAACGTACTAAGCGTAGCCAACCAGGCCCCCTTACCCGGCAATGGGAAGAACCTGCAGGGCGGACAGATGGAGCACCGTTACAGCTACGACGGGCTGTACCGATTAACCGGAGCCAGCGGAACCTATACCGGAGCCGATCAGAAAACGGCCCGTTACCAGTTAACGATGGCCTATGACAACCTTCATAACATCACCCGCAAAACCCAGGACGTAAGCCAGCAGAATTTGGCATTCCAGGGCGGGCTGAACGCCGGATACGATTTGGTGTACAACTATAACCAAAGCAAGAAAAACCAGATAGAGCAACTGGACGACACGAACTATCGCACCGAAGAGAAACAAGAAGAAGAAAAACGCGAGCAGAAGAAAGCGTACCAGTACGATGCCAACGGGAACCTGGTGTACGTGAACACCCGTTTAAAAAAACAAGACCAGAGCGAAAGCGACAAGACCAATGAGCGCAAGCTTCTGTGGGATGAAGAGAACCGCCTGCGCGCCCTGGATGACAACGGATACGTAAGTAACTACTGGTATGATGCCAGCGGCGAGCGAGTAATCAAAACCAGTGGCGAGAGCGAGCAGGTATATGTAAACTCACTCTTTGCCGGAGGAGTTACCCAGACTAACCGCTTCAGTGCCTACATCAACCCGTATATGGTCGTAGCCGCCGGAGGCAAATACACCAAACACTACTACATAGGCAGTCAGCGGGTAGTAAGTAAGCTCGGCGATCTGGAAAGCTTCGGAGCCGACCCCAGAAGAATTGAATATGCAGGAGCCACCCTGGACGGGATAAAAATAGACTGGAAAGGCAAGTACCAGCAGAGTCTGCAAGACATCCGCAGCAACTATGCCCACTTTGAAGTACCCTATAACGGGAAAGACAATGACGACTATGTGAACGGACAAGGCTTCTGCTGTAGCGATGACCAGAGCACCAGCAAGCAAAGCAGCAGCAAAGCCACCGCAGGCACAGAACCCGTGAACTACGAAAAGCTGCAGTATTACTACCATGCCGACCATTTGGGAAGCAGCAGTTATATCACCAGTTTAGACGGCGATATCGTACAACACGTAGAATATGTACCTTTTGGCGAGGTTTTTGTGGAAGAACGTAATAACAGTTGGAATACCCCTTACTTATTTAACGGTAAGGAGTTGGATGAGGAAACAGGTCTTTATTATTACGG